>RFKJ01000226.1 GCA_003694325.1 Deltaproteobacteria bacterium | reverse complement strand
TCCCTTACTGCGCTGCGTGTCAGCGGTTCCCGATCGACCCGGGCGATCATCTGGTCGAGGAGGCTGCGGACGTTGGGCGTCAGCAGCTCGAAGGCCACGCCGAAGCCGATCACCTCTCCCTGCCCCACGGTGCGCAGCCAGGCGACGCGGCCGGGCAGCGTCATCGGCGGACAGTGCGGATCCTCGACCCGCACCCGGACCGCCACCTTCTCGTCGATGGCCGGGGCCGACATGCTCGGCAGGTACACCCCCCCTTCAGGCATGCAGTCGGGACCGCCGACCGCGAAGCAGGCCTCGGAGCGGGAGGTGACGAGGACGTCGAAGATGTGTTCCGGCCGGAGCAACCGCTCGAAGTCGGTCTGTTCCTGCTTGGGAACGGGCAAGGACGGATCGATCGCCCGGACCGCCGGAGGCGGCGGAGGCGTCATCTGGGCAGCAACGGACATGAATGAACCTCTTGGTTGCATGGGAAACGCGCTGTGAGCCGCCGTCACAGGCGCGCACCCCAGACTGATGCATCATCCATGCCAACCCATCGCGCACGATGTACGGTCCCCAGCCCGTCCCATTCGTTCCACCTCGCCATTCCAGGTGGCGCAACGGAACACCGGTGGAACAGCCCCGGGGAGCCTGCCGTCCCGAGAGATCGGCGGGTCGCGCCCGTTCTGCCGCCCGATCGGCACCCCTCGGACATGGCACGCACCTTGCAATACCTTCGCGTGACCGGGCCGACATCCCCCGGTCCCCGTTCGTAGGAGTTGACCGTGACCTCGGCCATGCCCATCCGACCCGCTCCCCGCCCCTACCATGTGCTCGTCGTCGACCCGTCCGACCGGACGCGGGAAGAACTCGCCAGCACCGTCGCCGCGGTCGGCCACCCCGTCGACGCGTGCGCCCGCTGCGAAGACGCCATCGCCAGCCTCGACATCGTCGACTACGACATCGTGATGAGCGCCCTCAACGAGCCGGACGCCTCCGCCCAGTTCAGCGAGTGGATGCGGCAGCGCCACCCCTCCGTCCCCATCATCCAGGTCACCACCGACCAGGCCGGGAACAACGTCACCCCGCTCATCCCCGACGGGACCGTCGCGACCCTCCACTGGCCCCTCCGACCCGAGGTCGTGGCCGCCGCGGTCGAAGCAGCGATGAGCGAACGCCAGAAGGAGGAGCTGGGCTTGTACGATACCAAGGATGCCTTCTTCGCCGGACGCAGCGAGGCCGAACAGTCCGCAGCCTTCGACGCCGCCCTCGACCAGCTCTACCTGGTCTACCAGCCCGTGGTCCGCGCGCGCAGCAACTGCGTGGTCGGCTACGAAGCCCTGATGCGCACCACCGCCGCCCCGTTCTCCAAGGCCGGGCCCCTGCTGGCCGTCGCCAACCGCCTCGGCCGGGTTCGCGACCTCGACGATCGCGTCCGCCAGCTCATCCTCGAGGAGTTCCTGGACCGCGAACAGTGGCGGACCTTCTTCGTCAACCTCGACATCCAGGAGCTGACCCATGGTGTGCTGGCAACCCGGGACGATCCGCTGCGCGAGTACGCATCTCGGGTGGTGATCGAGTTCAGCCAGGACTTCGCCGTGCCGTTGACCCCGCCGGTGCTGTCGACGCTCGATCGCATGCGCGAGGCCGGCTACCGGATCGCCGCCGGCAACATCACCAGCACCACCGCCTCGCTCGTGCGCATGCGGGTGCTGTCGCCCGACATCTACAAGCTCGGTGCCGCCATCGTCCGGCGGTGTGACCGCAACCCGCTCAAGCAGCGGTACATCTCCCAGGTCGTCGAGATGGCCCATGGCGAGGGAGCCCTCGTCGTCGCCCAGGGGATCGAACGCCCCGAGGAACACCAGGCGGTGGTCGAACTGGGGTGTGACCTGACCCAGGGCTTCCTCCTCGGCATCCCCCGGGCCACCTTCGACTGATCAGTCGGCTGCTCCATGCACCGCGTTCCTGTTCGACCCTTGACCCCTCCCCCACGCTCCTGGGGGAAGCCACCACGCGAGACGGATCCCTGCCCTTGCCCGTTCGTGTGGGTCGTTGCCCGGCCGCGGCCGCCGGGGATTTGTTGGAATTGACACCATGCCCGCCACCGGGTTGACCGTTGCTCCTCCCGCCCCCACCTCCTCGACGAACCGCGTCGTCACCCCGGAGGTGGGGGCGGGCTGAGGGTCCGGCTCGGAGGACCGCGGTCGGGATGGCCCTCCCCTCGGCTCCGCCCGGTCCCGGGGCGCCAGCGGCCCGTCCATCCAACGAACCACCCCTGCCGAGGTCGCGCCATGCCACTGTTCCTGCTCCTGGCCGCGGGTTGCCTGTCCACCTCCGGCATCGTGCTGGAGATCGACGACGGTGACATCGTCCCGGCGGATGACGACGCCGGGCGCCTGGCGATGGCCGACGCCGGGCTCGACGGCAGCGAGTGGTTCGCCACCGGCGACACCGGCCTGGCGGACGGCGGCGGCGACCGGCTCCTCTGGGCCTGGACCGACGGAACGGACCGGGATGACCGCCCCACCGCCATCGCCATGGCCGACGATGGCCGGGTCCTGGTAGGCGGCTACCTCGGGGCGGCGCCGGGCGGTGATGTCGAGCAGACGGCCGAGCTGATCTCCCTGTGGCCGGACGGAAGCACCCAGTGGCGGACCGTCCTGGCGACCGCCGGCGCGTCGCTGGTGATCGACGAGATCCACCCCACCGCCGACGGCGGTGCCTGGGTGTGTGCCACCGACCGGACCAGCGCGACGCTCGCGCCGACCCCGGGCGATGTGCCGGAATCCTGGAGCCGGGTGCTGACCGCCATCCGGGTGGACACCAGCGGGCGCGTCGGGGCCGTGACCCGGCTGAGCGTCACCGAGGGCGGCGAGCTGGCCGCGGGCTGTGGCCGGGATGCCGCCGGCGCCCTCGTCATCGACGGCAGCCTGCGCAGCGGGGAGCTGCAACTGGTGGCCGACGGTGTGCCGGTCACCCTGACGGACTTCGGGCAGCACGGATTCGTCGTATCCCTGGACGATGACGGGGGCCTGCGCAGCGCCTCGACCTGGCGGACCGGCTCCCAGCGGCGCCAGGCCGGCGCCGTGCGCCCCGACGGCTCGGTGGTGCAGCTTCTCCGCTACGCCGGCGATCCCGGCATCGGGGCGGGAGGCCGGTTCCTCACCCCCTGCCCCGGTTCGGAGGTCTGCACCGGCCTGCTGGTCGTCGATCCTGAGGGACTGCCCACCTGGACCGCGACCCTCGGTCCCGGCGTCGGCGCCGACGCCCACCTGGCCTCGACCGCCGACGGCGGGCTGCTGCTGGCCGCCGACATCGGGGAGAGCACGCAGCTTCCCCAGGCCGACGGCGACCCCGTCGTCGACCGGGCCGGGGGCTCGATCATCGCGGCGTGGTCGCCCGACCTCGTCCTGGACTGGTTGGTCCACCTCTCCGAGGAGGCGCAGATCACCGCGTTGCATCCGACGCCGGACGGACCCGTCTGGGTCGGGCTGTGGACCGACGACGCGGCGACGCTGCAGGTGGGCGATGGAGAGATCCCGGTGGACGACAGCGGCGCGACCATCGCGCTGGCCCGGATCGACGGCGATGGCCACACCGACTGGATGTGGTCCGCCGCCGGCGGAGGCACCGCCTGGCCCACGGCCCTGGCCGGCACCCGGGAGACGGCAGCCATCGCCGCAGTCTACCGCGGCGCGGTCGTCGCCGCGCTCGGTGGCGACGAGGTGAGGCTCGACAGCCTGTCCACGGACTCCGGCCTGTCCACCAACGACATCGCGGTGGTGCTGCTCGACGCTGGCGACTGACCCGTCACCCGCAGCGCACCTCCCCGGCCACTGCCCGGCCCCCCTTGGTGGGGCCACGCCGGGCGGAGCCGCGTGCCCGCCGCGTGCCGCAGCGGGCCGCCGCCCACGGGCCGCCGCCTGGGCGGGCCGCCCGGGACCTCAGCGGGCCGCCGCGGTGGGCCCGCACCACCGCTGCACGAGCTCCTGCAC
>RFKJ01000225.1 GCA_003694325.1 Deltaproteobacteria bacterium | reverse complement strand
CGGCCATTCACTCACCAAGTGGCCGTGGTGGGTGGGGCGCGCCTGGAGTCGTACACCGGCATGCACCCTCACGAGTTCTTCAACGGGTTGACGCTTTCTTCGGGGTGTGGTCCTGTCCACGTTACCTGCACTCTTGGGTCGTGGACGTTCCCGCCTGCACCAGCCCGCATGCCGAGGGGTTGACGCACCCGCACACCCCGAGACCCGAAGCCACGTAGTTGCCGCTGACCCCGCAGTTCGGAACCGAGCCGTTCCAGCCCGAGGCCGTCAGGTAGCAGTTCCCAATCGGCGGCCCCCCTACGCTGCACCCGGTCCAAATCACCGAACAGGCGGCCTGGGACGTCCACCGCTGCTCCTGGCTGCCGTCGCAGTCGTAGTCGAAGCTCCCGTCGCCGCGATCGATGTCGAAGTACGCCGCCTGCCCCGGGTGCGCGTCCGCGTTCCCGTCGTAGCAATCGGCGTCGTCCGCCACGTAGCCGACTGGCTGGGAACAGTCGTCTACGCCCGCTGCGGGATCGCCGTAGCCGTCACCGTCGTTGTCGGCGTACCAGGTCTGCCAGCCGGGGGCGTCCGACTCGTCGCCGGAGCAGTTGTCGTCGATCCCGTTGCACGTCTCGACCGCGCCTGGGTTCACGTTGGCGTTGCCGTCATCGCAGTCACCCTGGGCGACGGTGTAGCCGTCGGCGTCGGCGTCGGAGGTTGTCGAGCCGCTGTCCGTGCCGGGACCCGTGGTGGTGCCGGTGCCCGTAGCCGTGCCTGTCCCTGTCTCAATGCCGGTGCCCGTACCTGCACCAGGGGCCGTGGTCGAACTGCCCGTGTACTCGGTCGTCGCTGGCTCCGAGTCCCCCACGATCCCCAGGGTGGCCTTGGCAGGGTTGCACGCAAGGGTCAACGTGGAGAGCGTCAGGCCCGCGGCCCTCACGGCGCCCCCACCGGCGCCAGCCCGATCTGTCCGTCGCTGTCCTCCCCCCAGCAGGTGATCGAGCCGCCACCGCTCGCAACGGCGCACGCGTAGGCGATGCCCACGGACAGGGACTCGAAGCTGCCTTCCGGCTCCAGCCCGTCCAGGTTCACGCCGACGCCGTCCTCGCCCCAGCAGTCGACGGCCCCGTCGACGTCGAGGGCGCAGGCGGACACGCCGGAGGGCGCCACGCTGACCGCCGTGTAGGTTCCGTTCGGCGCCAGATCCCCCTTCTGGCCCCAGCAGTCGAGCCGGCCGTCGCTGGCGCTCAGCGCGCAGCCGTAGGTCACGGCCACGTCCACGGCGCTGTAGGCGCCCTCGGGGGCGCCCGACACCGCTCCGTACTGATCGTCGCCCCAGCAGACGAGCGCACCGCTCCCGGCCTCGATGGCACACGCGTTCCGCGAGGTGACGGCCACGGCGGAGTACGCCCCCGTGGGGGGAATGAACGGCGGGAAGTAGTAGGTGCCCTCCCACTGGCTGTTTCCCCAGCAGGTGATGCTGCCGTCGTCGGCCGCGATGGAACAAGCTCCGCTTCCCGCGTCGATGTAGGTCTGGGGGCCGGGCGGCAGGTCGGTCTGAGGCACGTACTGACCCCACTGGACGACGTAGCCCTCGCTGTCGAGCGCCACGGTGGCGTAGCCGCCGGCCCTGACCGCCTTGTACCCGGCATCGGTGGGGGTGTCGTCGACCTCGCCCTCGGTGTCGCGCCCCCAGCAGGTGATGGTGCCGAGGTCGGTCAGCGCGCAGGCGTGGTAGGTCGCCGCGGTGACGGCGGTCCACGCGGTGGGGGCGCTCGTGGTGCCGGTGCCGGTGCCGGTGCCGGTGGGGGTGGTCGTGGAGGTGGTCGTGACGCCTCCGCTATCGCCGACGACGCCCAGCTTGCCCTCGCCGGTGCAGCCACCGACCAGGGCCACCACAAGGAACTTGCTTCGCCACATGAGCACCTCCCGCCCGCACCATCAGCACGGGTCATTCGCGCTTATAACGTGGATCGCCCGCGTCCTGTGTTCGTGGAGTCCGCTCAGATTCGCTGTTTCACTTCGGGTCGGAGGTGCCCGAGTGGACGTGGAGCGTGCGTGCAAGCTGGTCGGCGCGGCCATCGCGGAGCATCGACGGGCTGCCCGGATGACGCAGGAGACGCTCGCGGAAAGGGTCGAATCGAGCCCCGAGTGGATCTCCCAGGTCGAGCGCGGGGTGGGCACGCCCAGCCTGGCCCTGCTGGTGCGGGTCGCCAACGCGCTCGGCACTTCGGTGGCCTCCCTGACCTCCGACCTCTCGAGGACCGCGGACCCGAGCCCCGAAGCCGTGAGGCTCCAGGCGGCCGTTGGCGGCCTCGACGATCGGGCGCTGCGGGTGTTGCTGGACGCGGCAGGTGCGCTGGCCCGGGAGTACCCGGCGGTGGCGACCCTTCCCGACTCGACCGGGAAGCCCGACGACAAATCCGCCGAATAGCTACAGCGCGTTCAACAACGTGCGACCGAACTCCCGTTCCACGACCAGCGGGGCGCACCCAGGTGCCTCCACGTCGAGGATGATCATCGATCTACGCCGACAACTCCACCAACAAGAACCCCCGACCACCCATCCAGCAACGACTTGCATTGCATCGCGGATGGGTAGGCGTTCGACCGAAGGACGCAGGGGGCGATCACGAGGAAGGGGCAGAACCTACCCGCGCGCCAGGATTCCCTTGGCGGCCCTGACCTCGAAAGTGCGCACCCACCTGGGTTGACTCCGGGCCGGCCGCGGGTGGGCGGTGTCGGCGGGACGGGAGAACCTTGGATTTGGAGAAGACGGCGCGGATTCGTCGACTCAACGTCAACTGCCACCACCGACTTCCCGGCGTCATTCCACCACTATCCCACCTCTGCCCCCTTTCGGCAAGGGGGTCATGTCTGGCAGGATGACGAGGTCCGACCCGAAGGGAGGCCATCATGCATGACGCATCTCCGCCCATGACCTTCGGCCCTGATCTCGAGGCGCTCGAAGCCCGCCTTGGCCCCGTCATCGAGGTGGACCGCCCCCGCCGCGTCGTGCTGTTCGCGTCCGGCGCGCGTCTACACCGCTGCCTCGACGACGAGCGCATCGGCCCCAAGCAGGTCGTGCCCTACGACGACTGCCCCTTCGGCGACTACGGGCCCCACGAGCGTGAGAACGCTCGGCTGGAGGCCGATTGGGTGGCCGGGGAGGTCGCGTGGGCCAGGGTCGCCCGTCAGGCCCTGGCGCGTCTTCGGCTCACCACCGACTCGCCGAGCGAGTTCCGGTCGGGTGTCCACGAACTGGGTGCCCGTTCTCCGGTCCACGGCGCCACCGCTGCGGGCAAGGTGCTGGGCAAGTCGGACCGCACGGTGCGGCGCTGGCTGGCGCGCTGTCCTCCCGCCAACTGGCCGTCGCTGTCGAAGCCCGGCGAGCGCCCGGTCTGGGCCGACGAGGCGGAGGTCCGAGCGTGGTGGGGAACACGCCTGACGTGGAAGGTCACATCCACCGACCCACCACCGGAGCCTGCGCCGGCCAGGGCGAAGAAGCCAAAGCGGAAGCGCAGAATCAAGCCGGGGGCGCGCCAGCGCATTCTGGACTCCATCGGGTAGGCCCACCAGGTTCCCCGGGCAACCGGCCGGAGTACGGGCCCTGCGGAAGAAGGCGGCATGTCAGACGCCTGCGCGTTCGCCATCGCGGAGTGGTGCTGGAGGAGAGGCCGCAGACCGATGCCGCCGCGAAGTGCT
The DNA here is from genome assembly GCA_003694325.1 of Deltaproteobacteria bacterium. GTDB lineage: Bacteria > Myxococcota_A > UBA796 > UBA796 > UBA2385 > J125. Next base: position 164 of record RFKJ01000225.1, on the reverse strand, counting down.
CGGGGTCTTGAGGCGGCGATGATCGAGCCGGTGTCCGCGGACACGAGCCGGACACGACCCTGTGCCGGATTCTGGCCGGACAGTGTCCGGGGACACCGACCGGCTACGCTACGACGCCCACCGCAACAGGATCGTCAGGATGTCCCGTTTTACCCCCGAGACTT
>RFKJ01000224.1 GCA_003694325.1 Deltaproteobacteria bacterium | reverse complement strand
GTGCAGCACCTCCACCCGCGCCGCCAGCTCCTCCAGCGCGTCCCCTTCCCGCGCTCGGGCGAGGGCCTCGGGGGGAAGCCCCAGAAACACCAGCGCCGTGGCGAGCCGGAACCACTCCGCCGTGGCCTCGGGGTGGCCCGGCGCGGAGCGGACCCAGTGCAGGCCGCGCGCCAGCGCACGGGTCCACCGGCTCGCGGCGACGTCCAACGGCGCGTAGGGGCTGGCCACCGGCCGCTAGCAGTGCTCGGGGAAAAGGGCGAACGGGTCGTCGGCGCGCCGGCGACCCGGGCGCCCGGTGGACATCGTCGCGAGCGAAGCGATTCGCTCGCTGGGCGAGGAACGGGGTGCAACCCGAGGGAAGGCGTACTGGACGTACGTCGACCGAGGGTGGGGCCCCCGTGACGAAGACCGGCGAGATGAAGCGCGAGCGCAGCAGATGGGCATGTTCCCGAGCACTGCTAGATCGTCTCCGCCTCTTCGGTGGCGCGCTTTCGCTCGTAGGCCTCGCGCGCCTCCTTCGCGACGCGCTCCGCCTCCTCGCGGTTGGCCAGCCGCTGCTTGCCCGCCACGTACAGCTCGAAGTCGAACCACTCGTCCTTGGGCTCGATGCCGATCTTGCGCAGCTTCGACAGCATCTGGGGTCGCCGCCCGCACGGCGCGTAGTACCCGTGGATCACGCCGTCGATGGTGTCGGTCTGGTTGAACTGGTAGATGTCCTGCATCGTGACGAACGGCCCCTCCATGCCCGTCACCTCGGCGATGCCCGTGCACCGCCGGGAGCCGTCGGGGAGGCGGTTGAGCTGCACGATGATGTCGAGCGCCGAGCTGATGATCGAGCGCACGAACTTGGTGGACATGTTGGGCATGCCGATGGACACCATCGTCTCGAACCGGGAGATCGCGTCCGTCGGCGAGTTGCTGTGCACTGTGGCCATGGACCCCGGGTTCCCGGAGTTCATCGCCTGCAGCATGTCCACCGCCTCGCCGCCGCGGATCTCGCCCAGGATGATGCGGTCGGCGCGCATGCGCAGGCTGTGGACGAGCAGGTCGCCCAGGGTCACCTCGCCCTTGCCCTCGGCGTTGGGCGGGCGGGACTCCAGCCGCACCACGTGATCCTGCTGGAGCTGCAGCTCGGCGGAGTCCTCGATGGTCACGATCCGCTCGCCGTCGGGGACGAAGCCGGACAGGCAGTTGAGCAGGGTCGTCTTGCCGGACCCGGTGCCCCCCGAGATGATGATGTTCATCTTCGCGCGGACGCACGCGGCGAGGAAGTCCATCTGCTGCTGGGGCATGGCGTTCCACGCCACGAGCTGCTCGGGGCGGATCGGCGTGCCGAACCGCCGGATGGACACCGCGCAGCCGTCGAGGGCGCACGGCCGGATGATCGCGTTGAACCGGGAGCCGTCGAGCATCCGCGCGTCGACCATGGGGTTCTGCTCGTCGACCTTGCGGCCCACGGCGGAAATGATGCGCCGGATGACCTGCAGCAGGTGGTCATCGTCGTCGAACTTGCAGTCGATCTCCCGCAGCAGGCCGCCCTTCTCCACGAAGCACTTGTCGGGCCCGTTGATCATGATGTCGGTGATCTTCGGGTCGGTGATGATGGGCTCGAGGGGCCCGAGCCCCAGGAGGTTGTCCACGATCTCCTGGAACATCTTCTCGCGCTCGGGGCGCGACAGGGTGAAGGTGGCGCCGTCGACGATCTGGTGCATCTGCTTCTTCATCACCTCGCCGGTCTCGTCCTTGGAGAGACCGCCGTAGGCCTCGAAGTCGAACTGCTTCTGCAGCTCCTCCTGCAGCCACTTCTTCTGCTCGACGTACGTCGTCGGGCCGTCCCAGATGTTCCCCGGCTCGGCGGCCACGCTCGCCTTGGGGCGCGCGGTGCGGGACTCCTTGGCCACCTGGGCGAGGTGGGAGGCCGACTGGCCGATGTCCTTGACCGAGGCGCGCCCCCGGCGCGAACGGAGGGCGGCGCCCACTGCGTCGATCCGGGATCTCCGACCCATCGATTCTCCTGTGGCAGCACGCAGAGCGTACACGAACCATCGACCAATGTATCAGCGCGGCGCCGGGCGCCAAGCCGGCGGCTAGTCGAACAGCTCCGCCAGCACGTCGCGCACCGAAGACACGCCGATGACCTCCAGGCCGTCGGGCGCCGGAGCGCCGGCCTGATCCTGGGGCGCGATCACCCGGGTGAATCCCTGGGCGACGCACTCCTCGTACCGACGCTCCGGGTGCCGCACCGGGCGGACCTGGCCCACCAGGCCGATCTCGCCGAACATCGCGGTGTCCTCGCGCACGGGCATCTTGAGCAGGCTGCTGGCGAAGGCCGCCGCCACCGCCACGTCCGCCCCCCGCTCGACGAGGGTGTAGCCCCCGGAGGTGTTGACGTACAGGCTGCGGTCGTGCAGGCCGAGGTTGCCGTTGTTGTCTAGGATCGCGGCGAGCATCCGGATGCGCGTCTCGTCCACGCCCACGAAGTGCCGCACCGGGGTCTCGCCGAGGGTGGGCCGCCCGACCAGGGCCTGGACCTCGACCAGCAGCGGGCGGGAGCCCTCCACCGTGGCGGCGACGCTGGTGCCGGTGGCGTAGCCCTTGCGGGCGACGAGCAGGCGGGCGGAGGGGTCGGGGATCTCGACCAGGCCGCCGTGGGACATCTCGAACAGGCCGAACTCGCCGGCCTCGCCGAACCGGTTCTTCACCGTGCGCAGGGTGCGCAGGGAGGTCTGGGCGTTGGCGGTGAAGTCGAGGACGGTGTCGACGAAGTGCTCGAGCACCACCGGGCCGGCCAGCTCGCTCGACCGCGAGCTGTGGCCGAGGAGCACCACCGCGGCGTGGGTGTCGGTGGCGAGCAGGCGGGCGCGGTGGGCGACCTCGCGGACCTGGGGGACCGAGCCGGGGATGCCGTCCACGCCCTGCACGTGGACCGTCTGGGCGGAGTCCACCACCAGGACGTGGGCGCCGGTGGCGCGGGTGGCCCGCGCGATGGCCTCCCACTCGGTCTCCGCCATGAGCAGGATACCCTCGGGATCGACCCCGGTGCGCTCGGCCCGCATCCGCACCTGCTGCAGGGACTCCTCGCCGGTGACGTACAGCACGGTGCGGCCGGCGCGGGCGAAGGCGCCGCTCGCGGCGATGCCCAGGGTGGACTTGCCCACGCCCGGGTCCCCGCCGATGAGCACCACCGAGCCGGCCACCAGCCCGCCGCCCAGCGGGTTGTCGAGCTGGCCCATCCCGGTGACGAACCGGTTGAGGTGGAGGCGACGGTCCTCGCGCTCGGGGACGGGGTGTTCAAGGGCACCGGTCCCATGTGGGGCGGGGCGAACTTCCAGATGGGCCGGAT
>RFKJ01000223.1 GCA_003694325.1 Deltaproteobacteria bacterium | reverse complement strand
GCAGGGCCCCCCGCCAGGCCCCCCCCCGCCAGGTCCCAGCCCGGAGTCCACGATGCCCCGCGACCTCGTCCTGACCACCACGGTCAACGGGGAGCCCGTCCGCAAGCTCATCCCCGCCAACCGCAGCCTGCTGGATTTCCTCCGGGAGGACCTGGGCCTGACCGGCAGCAAGCACGGGTGCGACGTCGGGGACTGCGGCGCCTGCACCGTGCACCTCGACGGCCAGCCCCGCCTGTCCTGCATCACCCTGGCCGCCGAGGCCATGGATCGCGAGGTCCGGACCATCGAGGGCGTCGCCGACGGCACCCTGCTCCACCCGGTGCAGGAGGCGCTCCATCGCCACGTCGGCGCCCAGTGCGGCTACTGCACCCCCGGCATCGTCATGACCCTGACGGCCCTCATCGACGACGCCGGCGACACCCCCATCGACGACGACATGCTCCGAGAGGCCCTCGGGGCCAACATCTGCCGGTGTACCGGCTACACCAAGATCCTCGCCGCCGCCCACGACGCGCTGCGCAGCGGGGACTCCCAGTCCGGCAAGGCTGCAGGAGAGATCGGGTGAACGACGACAACACCAAGGGGCGGCGCCGGGATCGCGAGCTGGACCCCCGCATCGCCGCGCGCCTCGCCGCGCGGGCGGCGCGGGCTGCCCGAGAACAGGAGCAGGGGCTGGAGCGGACCGCCCGCGACGTCACCGACCCCAGCACCTACATGGGACCCGAGGACACCCTCTCGGGCGCCCCGGCCGAGGGGCGGGTCATCGGCGAGAGCGGGACCGGCAAGGTCGATGGCCTCGCCAAGATCACCGGCCGGGCGATCTTCGCCGACGACATCCGGCTGCCGCGCATGGCCTTCGTCAAGCTGCTGCGCAGCCCCCACCCCCACGCCCGCATCGCCTCGCTGGACGTGTCCGAGGCCCTGGCGATGCGCGGCGTGCTCGACGTGGCCGTGGGCCCCGACCTCCCGGTCCGCCACGGCGCCATCCCCGTGGCCCAGGACGAGACCGCCCTGGCCATCGAAAAGGTCCGCTACGTCGGCGAGCCGGTGGCGGCGGTGTGCGCGGTGAGCGAGGAGATCGCCTGGGAGGCCTGCCGCCGCATCAAGGTGGTCTACGAGCTGCTCGACCCGGTGCTGTCCATCGACGACGCCCTGTCGGACGACAAGCCGATCATCCACGACTGGAAGCGCAAGAAGTCCAACGTGCTCCGGCGGGTACACCAGACCTACGGCGACGTGGACAAGGCCTTCGAGGACAGCGACCTGGTCTTCGAGGACGTCTACGAGTACCCGGCGAGCACCCACGTCCCCCTCGAAGCCCACTGCGCGGTGGCCACCCCGCTGGACGGGGGGCGGCTGCAGGTGTGGAGCAGCACCCAGAACCCCCACTACATGCACCGGACCCTCGCCCGGGTCCTGGGGATGGACACCGCCGACATCCGGCTGATCAAGCCCGACGTCGGCGCGGGCTACGGCGGCAAGTGCGACACCTTCTGCTCCGACATCCTGGCGGCATATTTTGCCCGCAAGCTCGGCCGCCCGGTGAAGATGGCGATGGAGCGGGAGGAGGTCTTCTACGCCCACCGGGGCCGCCACCGGACCCGGATGTGGCTGAAGATGGGCATGAAGAAGGACGGCACGATCACGGCCATCGACTTCAAGGCCTGGGCCGACGGCGGAGCCTACAGCTCCTACGGCGTGGTCACGTCCTACTACCTCGGCGTGTTCATGCCGTTGCCGTACAAGCTCGAACACTACCGGTTCACGTCCTGGCGGCTGTACACGAACAAGCCCCCGGCCGGCCCCAAGCGGGGACACGGCGCGATCCAGCCCCGGTTCGCCCTGGAGGTCCACCTCGACCGGATGGCGCGCCAGCTCGGCCTGGAGCCCGCCGACGTGCGGCTCCACAACATGTTCGGACCCGACTCGATCACCGTCAACGGGCTCCGGATCACCAGCATGGGCCTGGCCGAGTGCATGGAGCAGGTGCGCGCCCACAGCGGCTACGACCGCAAGCGAGGTCGGCTCGGAAAGGGCCGCGGGGTGGGCATCGCCGCCAGCGCCTACATGTGCGGGGCGCTGCACCCCGTCTACCAGACCAACACCCCCCACAGCGGCGTCCAGGTCAAGATCGACCGCTCCGGGCGGGTGACCATCTTCACCGGCACCGCCGACTGCGGACAGGGCAGCAACCACATGGTGGCGGCCATCGTCGCCGAGCGCCTGGGGATCCGACCCGAACAGTGTACGGTCGTCGAAGCCGACAGCGATCTCTGCCCGGTGGACCTGGGATCCTACTCATCGCGGGTCACGTTCATGGCGGGCAACGCCGCCCTGCACGCCGCCGACAAGCTCCGCAAGCTGCTGGTCGCCGCCGCGGCCGACAAGCTGGGCGTGGCCCCCGACGCCATCACCTGCCACGACGGGCGCTACGAAGCCGGCGAGCGCGGCCTGTCGTGGACCGACGTCGTCGAGCTGGCGGAGAGCACCTACGGCACGCTGGGGGCCACGGGCTCCTACCGCCCGCCGAAGATCGGCAGCCGGTTCCGCCGGCAGAGCGTGGGACCCTCGCCGGCCTACTCGTTCACCGCCCAGGTGGCCGAGGTGACGGTCGACGAGGAGACCGGCATCGTGACCGTCGACCGGGTGTGGGCCGCCCACGACCTCGGCCGCACCCTGCACCGGGAGATCGCCGAGGGACAGATCGAGGGCTGCGTCTACATGGGGGTCGGCGAGGCCATGCTCGAAGAGCAGGTCTACAAGGACGGCGTCATGCGCACGCCCAGCATGCTCGAGTACCGCGTCCCGACCATCTACGACACGCCCGAGATCCACGCCATCCTGGTCGAGAGCCACGACCCGGAGGGCCCCTACGGCGCCAAGGAGTGCGGTGAGGGCCCGCAGCTCTCGACGGTGCCGGCCATCGCCAACGCCATCTACGACGCCTGCGGCATCTGGTTGACCCATCCACCGTTCACCCCCGAGCGGGTGCTCAAGGCTCTGCGCAAGCGGGACCGCGAGCGCGCCCGGGCCGCCGCCGCGCAGGCGCAGGAGTAGCTCGTGCTTCCCCTTCCCTCCTTTGCCCTCGAGCAGCCCGATCGGCTCGACGACGTGCTCGGCATGGCCGGCCAGCTCGGCGTCAAGCTGGTGGCCGGCGGCACCGACCTGCTGCCCAGCATGAAGCACCGCCTGTTCCGCCCCAGCACCCTGGTATCGCTGAGCCGGGTGCGCGACCTCGCCGGGATCCGCCAGACCGAGGACGGAGGGCTGCGCATCGGGGCCACCACCACGCTGCGCGAGGTGCGCCGCAACGCCGCCGTTCGCACCCGCTACCCGGCCCTGGCCCAGGCCTGCGCCACCGTCGCCACCAGCACGATCCAGGCCATGGGGACGCTGGGGGGCAACGTCATGCTCGACACCCGCTGCATCTACTACAACCAGCCGGCGGGGTGGCGGCGCAGCATCGGCGGATGTCTCAAGAGCGAGGGCAAGATCTGCCACGTCGCCCCCAAGGGCAAGGGCTGCTACGCCACCCAGTCCAGCGACACGGTGCCCTGCCTCATCCTGTACGGGGCCGAGCTGGAGCTGGCCAGCGCCCACGGCACCCGCACCGTCGCCATGGCCGACCTGTGGGGCGACGACGGCCGGGACTGGCTGGCGGTGGACGAAGACGAGGTCCTGACCGCCATCGTGCTGCCGCCCCCCGGCGCCCACGTCGTCCACCGCAAGGTCCGTGCCCGGGGGGCCATCGACTACGGGCTGCTGCTGGTGGCGGTGCAGCGCCACGGGCCCGGCGGCCGCGCGGTGATCGGGGCGCTCGGGCCGGCCCCGGTGCAGGTGGAGAGCGAGACCCTCGAGGACCTGCCCCAGGTCGCCTGGAAGGCCAGCATGCCCCTCTCCACCCACGCCTGGTCCAGCACCTGGCGCAAGCACATGGTCCGGGTCGAGGTCAAGCGGGCCATCACCGAGCTGGATCGCCCCCACCTCGCGGGTGCCTGACCATGCCGCCGCGTCCCGCTGCTCCAGCCGAGGCCGGCGGTCCGGTCCAGGCCCCGATCACCCCGGCCGACGTCGCCCGGTGGGCCTTCTGGGGCCCGTTCCGCAACGCCCTGGACCCCCACCGTCCCGGGCAGGTCCGGGCCCTGCACCGTGGCTGGCGGCTGCAGCACCTCGCCGCCCGCGGGGGCCGCAGGCTGATGGAGGACGAGTTCCGCCGCTGCTTCGGCAACCGCTACGACGACCTCGGCTACAAGCTGCTGGTCAAGGAAGCCTACCGCTGCGCCTGGCGGGTCCACCTCGAGGAGCTGCTGCTCGGCAAGGTCGGCCCCGACACCGTCGAGAACTTCATCGTCTTCGAGGGGCGCGACAACCTCGACAAGGCCCTGGAGCACGGCAGGGGCGTGGTCTGGACCTACCCGCACGCCGGCGCGGTCATGATGATGCTGGCCTGGCTGGCCCACCACGGCTACCCCTACGTCCAGTACGCCGCCCGGGGCCTGCCACCGCCCGAGATCGCCGCCGCCAACCCGCAGCTCATGGCCACCAACAAGCTGCGGGAACAGGTCCGCAGGGTCCGCGAGGACAACGAGGACCGGGTGCCCTGCACCTTCCTGACCATGGACCACCCGACCCGGGAGCTGTACCGGCGCCTCGCCGCCAACGAGCTGGTGGGCATCGCCTTCGACGGCCGAGCGGCCCGCAAGTTCTTCGTCCACCCGCTGCTCGGCCGTGACGCGGTGCTGTCCACGGGGCCCTACCGCCTGGCCACCTCGCGCAAGGCCGCCGTCGTCCCCGCCTTCTGTCACACCCCCGCCGACGGCCCCGCCGTCTGCGTGGTGGGCGAACCGATCATCCCCGGCAAGGACTGGCGGGAGGTCGCCGAGGAGGTGCTGCGGGTCCAACAGCGCTGGCTCAACCGCTGGCCGGCCGAGTACGGGATCTGGATGCTGCACTGCCGCCGCCGGGCCCAGCTCGACGACCACCCGCTGTTCGGGGACACGGCGGACAACCGCGACTGGGAGCGGTGGCGGGGCTGACCGGGCCAGAGACCCACCCATCGTCGGGCCCCGGGGCAACGGGCGAGCCCACTCCGCTGGCGCCACCACGGCGATAGACGCCGGCACCAACCCGCCCCGCATCGAGACCCGTCATGCAGATCCGCAGTCTGTCCACCATCGCCCTCACCGCCGCCGCCCTCGCCGCGACCGCCGCTTCGCCGCCGGCCGCCGCCACCAGCGCCGACAGCCGCAGCTTCACCTTCCAGTACTCCGCCGAGATCGGGCCGCTCCCCGATGGCGCCGGCCCGGTGGACATCTACGTCCCCATCGCCCGGGACACCGCCCTGCAGCGGGTCGAGCGCCTGGCGACGACGACCTCCATCCCGGGTGAGGAGGCCGAGGACCCGGTCTACGGCAACCGCTTCTGGCACGGCCACCTCGACGCCGGCCACGGCGAGACGGTCAGCCTGACCTTCACCTACCGGGTGACCCGCCACGCATTCCCCCCGCCGGACACCGCGTCCCGGTCCGCCGATCCCCCGCGCCCCGTCGACCTGGCCCCCAACGCGCGGGTCCCGATCTCCGGCGAGCCGGTGGACGGCATCGTCGCCGAGATCGCGCCCGGTCAGGACGATCCCCTGGCGGTGTCACGGGCGATCTACGACTACGTCATCGATCACATGGAGTACAAGAAGGTCGGCACCGGCTGGGGCAACGGCGACACCTTCTGGGCATGCAGCGCCGGCTACGGCAATTGCACCGACTTCCACAGCCTCTACCTGTCCCTTGCCCGCGCCAGGGGGATCCCCGCCCGCTTCGTCATGGGCTTCCCCATTCCCGACGCCGACCACGAAGTCGAGGTCCAGGGCTACCACTGCTGGGTGGAGTTCTACGTCGACGGCCGGGGCTGGCTGCCCCTGGATGCATCGGAGGCCGACAAGCACCCCGACCGGCGCGATGCGCTGTTCGGAGCGCAGCCGCCCGATCGGGTCGAGTTCACGGTCGGCCGGGATCTCGTCCTCGACGCGCACCAGCAGGGACCGCCCCTCAACTACTTCATCTACCCCTACGTGGAGGTGGGCGGGGAGCCCGACGACCAGGTCCGCACCCGCTTCCTGGTGCAGCCCTGATCGGGGGGCTACCGGCCCACACACACCGCCAGGGAGTCCCCCACCGGCCGGAAGCTCAGCCCGCTCTCGCCGCCGCGCTGGGCGACCCGCAGTTCCAGGCGTCGCTGGCCGGCGCCCAGGTCCAGCTCCACGGTCTCCAGGTCGAACTGCGTGTCGCCGCCGACCCGGGCGACGACCTCTCCGTCGATGATCAACCAGGCATCGGTGGCCGCGCCGAGGACGAAGGTCTGGGGGCCACTGTCCATGACCCGCAGCCAGGCCAGCCACCGCCCGGACCACCCCTGGGGGTCGCCCTCGATGCCGTCGTCCACCGGCCACCAGTCGCCGCCGTTGTCCAGGCTGGCATCCAGCCGGTCGAAGGAGGCGTACCGTCCATCCCACCAGTCGACCGTGGTCGGATCGGCGGGCGCTGGCGGCAGCCCGGCCGTGCCCGTGTCGTCGCCGCTGCCCAGGAGGTCGGGGTGGCTGGCCGGCAGGTTGAAGTAGCGCCCGTCGTACTGCTGGCTGCAGGCGCTCCAGTCCGGCGGATCACCCCACTCGTCACGGTCGCTGCCCGGCGGATCGGCCACCGGCGGATCGTCGGGCGGGGTGAGGGTGAACTCCTGGCAGGCCACCCACAGCAGCAGGACGATCATGGCGGCTCCTGCAGGGCGTCGTGGTCGGGCCGGACGGCGCACCGCAACCACTCGGCCAGCCGGGCGCGTTCTTCGTCCGAGGGGCCACCCCCCGGCGGCATGTCGGCGTCATCACCCACGCTGCGGGCCTCGATGCGATCCACCCACTGCACGACGCCGGCGTAGGTGTCCAGGTCCACCCCCAGCGGCGCGCCGTTGCGCAGCGGCTCCGGCAGCAGCGAGCTGTGGCACCCGGCACAGTGGGTGTCCATGAACTGCTGGCCGAAGTTGTCGTAGGACAGCGGTGGATCCCGGTCGCAGTCCCCGGGTGCGGCGGTGTCGCCCCCGGTGTCACCACAGGCCGCCGCCATCAGCAGCAGCACGCCCGGCAGCCTGGCACCCACCCTCACCCCACCAGCGCGTCGAAGGGCTGCACCCCGGGCAGGAACTGCGCGGGATCCAGCCCGGCCAGCTTCAGGATCGCCGTGCCGACGTTCTCGCTGCCGAGG
>RFKJ01000222.1 GCA_003694325.1 Deltaproteobacteria bacterium | reverse complement strand
TCCTGGAACGACGCCTACTGTTACGACCCCGACCGGTTCGGCGTGACCTACCTGCTCGACGCCTACGAGGGGGGGGAGCCGCTGCCCGAGTCGCAGCGCTGCCCCACCGGGTGGGAGTGGCGTGGCGAGATCGGGGGTGCATCGGTGTGCGTGCACGCCGAGCCATGGAGCACCACGCTCCTGTGGCGCAACACCGACGGCAAGTGGTCGAGCGAAGTCGAATCCCTCGAGGAGATGTGTCCCGACGGCTGGGAGCTGCTGGGCGACTACTGGTACGGCGGGGTGAGCTGTGGCACGCCCGAGCAGCTCCCGGTGGCGACCCTCTACATCTCCGCCGATGGAAAGAGCCCCGACGACGTGGCGGACCGCGCCGATATCTGCCCCGATGGCTGGACATGGCTGGGCGAGGGTTACGGCAGCACCCAGATGTGCGCCGGACCCGGCGGCTCGGTCTTCAGCCTCGACGAGCGCACCGACGGCACCACGCTGGCCGATGTCGCTCCCGACATCGGAGCGCTCTGCCCCGACGGATCGACCTACATCGGCGCCTACAGCGATGCAGCGGTGTGCCACTCCCCGACCCCCATGACCATTGCCTGGATGGTCCGGGACACCGAGGGGAACGAAGCGGAGAACCTCCCCTCGCCGGGCGACGTCTGCCCCGAAGGCTGGACCTGGATCGGGATGCTGAGTTCGGGAGCTGTCTGCGGGCACGAGTAGCGGGCCCGCCCGTCAGGGAGGGTCGGCGCCGGCCACGGCGCGGGTGAGGCGCGCCGCGATCGCGATCAACCGGTCATTGCGTCGGTCCCAGGCGGCCAACAGCCGCCCGAGGAGCCCGCACCGTTCCGGGTGCGCAGACAGCCGGTTCCACCCGTTCCTCTCGAACCACCCCGGCCCCTCTCGCGCGGCGACGCCCTCCCTGCGGACCTGGGGAGACCGGAATCCTCGCCGCAGCCCGCCATCGACCGCGCACCGCTGGCACCCGAACATGCGTTCAGGTAATCTCGGCCGAGGAGGTGCCCCGTGTCGCTTCAGCCCGGCCTCTTCGACACGACCCGCGTCGACTTCGACCGCGAGATGTCCCGGGTCCGCCGCCTGCACCTGTCCGACGGCGCCTGGGTCGATCACCGCAGCCACTGGCTGTCCGGCCACCAGGTGCTGTTCCGGCAGCTCGCCGATGGGCTGGACTGGCGGCAGGCCTCGCGCCGCATGTACGACCGGGTGGTGGACGTGCCGCGGCTCATCGCCCGGGTGCCGGACGACGACCGCGCCCCCCCGGTCATCGCCGCCATGGCCACGGTGCTGTCCCACCACTACGGCCGCCCGCTGTTCCAGGTCTCGGCCAACTGGTACCGGGACGGGCGGGACAGCGTCGCTCCCCACGGCGACAGGGTCCCCCACCGCGCCGACACCCTCATCGCCATCGTCAGCCTGGGGCACCCGCGGCGGCTCATCCTCCGGCCGGTCCGTCGCCGGGTGTCGACTGCGCCGACCTCGCACGCCTTCGACCTGGGCCTGGGCGACCTGCTGGTCATGGGCGGCACCTGCCAGGAGACCTGGGAACACGGGGTGCCCAAGGCCGCCGCGGCCGGGCCGCGAATCAGCGTCATCTTCCGCCAGGGGCTGCCGGACTGAGGTCGCGGCCGGACCACGGGGGCCCCCGTCGGGGGCTCCTCCACCACCGGCGGAAGGACGCACCGCTGGGGGCGTCTGCCGGTCGATTCGATTACAAGCGGCGCTTCGGCCCGCAGACCTCCCGGCCCGGCACGCCCCGACCACCCCCGGGAACGTCTACACTCCCAGCCATGCCGGCCATGGCTCCACGCGCCGCCGGGCACCGGGCGCGACCGATGGAGGATCCGGTGCGCATTCTCGTTGTCTTCACCGCGTGCAGCCTGCTGGCCCTCCTGGGGGGCTGCACGCCCAAGCCCTCGCCCGTCGACACCGCCGACGACGACGGTGGCGGCGGCTACACCTCGGTGGAGACCGGGATCTGGACCGACAGCGGGGACGTCGGGGACGGCGGGAGTGCCGACGGCGGCGCCGACGGAGGGGCCACCGCCCCGACCCTGACCGGCCTGGCGCTGTACCCGGAGACGATGACCGTCGCGCCGGGTGCCACCTGGAAGATGCGGGTCCTGGCGGACTACGACGACGGCACCCACAGCGTCGTCGACGCCGCCTTCGAGAGCGACGCGCCCGAGGTGCTGGCGGTCGACGCCGACGGCGTGGTGACCGCCCTGGCCCGCGGACGTGGCGCCATCATCGCCACCGTGGATGACCGGCAGGTGGCGATGCCCTACGACGTCGTGACCGATCACAAGGTCGTGGTGCACGTCTTCGACGCCGCCACCGGCGAGCCGCTCGAGGAGATGCGGGTGCGGGTGGGGCAGGCCAGCACCTGGCAGACCGACGGGGTGACCAACCGCCTGGGGAAGGCCGAGGTGGACTACCTCCCCGGCACGCCCTTCGAAGTCAGCGTCTGGGGCCATGGCCGGGTGCCGGCCACCCTGTTCGACGTGGTCGGCCGCGATGTCCGGGTCCCGCTCCGGGCGCTCGACGGCGTCGAGCCCGTCCTCGGCTCCATCCGGGGCGACGTCGACCTCGATGGCGTGCCATCGGGCGGGGTGGGCGACATCAAGATCGGCATCGCCCTGCCCAGCCTGGTGGACGGGCCGCTGCTCATCGACACCGACCGCCTCACCGGGCCCGCCCGGGAGCTGTCGCTGTACGGCGTCACCGCCAACGTCCCGGCCAACATCTACGTCCGGGGCGCCGCCGAGACCTACGAGCTGCCCGCCACCGCGGGCCGCACCGCGGTGTGGACGGTCGCCGCGCCGATGCCCATCGCCGACGTCACCAGCGGCATGGCCGGGGCGACCGACGCGCTCGGGGTCATGCTCGAACACCTCGACGAGGTGGCCTGGGGCTGGAACGAGGGCGTCACCATCGAGGCCGGCGGAACGGCCACCGTGGACCTCGCCCCCGCCACCCCGCTGTCCCTCGACTACACCGTCGACGTCGGAGACCTCAGCGTCGGCTTCAGCGGCGACGAGGATGCCCTGGTGCTGGTGGGAGAACAGCTCGCCGAGCAGGGCTTCGCCCCCGTCGGCATCGGGGTGGGCACCGGCACGGTCACGGTCCATGCCGCCGCCACCTCGCTGGGGGGCAAGGCCCGGACCGCGGCGGCCATCGCCCAGGTCGGCGGCCTCGGCGCGGGGACCGGCTACGGGATCTGCACGTCCTGGGCTCCCCTCGATGGCGACAACGCCACCCTGCCCGCATTCCAGCGGGTCCCCGCCCTGGACCACTTCGATCCGGCGACCCACGACTTCTCGGTGCGCATCGACGACCGGGCGACCTTCGTCCACGCCGAGGTACACGGGGGGGGCGACAGCGACGAGGTCCGAGACCTCTACTTCCCCGGAGGCAGCGCGGACCGGGTCCTGCCGGACCTCAACGCCCCCTTCGGCTACGGTCACACGACCTGGAAGATCGTCGCGCTCGAGACCACCCACTGGACCTGGCACGACTTCTCCCGAACCGGTCGCCTGGACCCCCACGACCTGGCCCCGGAGTCGTGGACCGCCGGGATGCTCACCCAGGAGCCCTGATGTCCTCCTCCTCCGAATCGGTCGGCGCCGCCTCCCTGGACGCGGACGTGGCCCACGCCCTGGACGCCGCCCGTACTGCCTTCGCCTCGCTGTCCGTTCCCGAGAGCGCCCGCACCGACGCCCTCGCCAACCTCCAGCGCTGGCTGACCGATCCGGCCTTCTCCTCGTACCGCGCCCAGATCATGGCCCTGGTCGACCACCAGCGGTGGGCCGTGCTCCTCGACAGCTTCTACCAGGTGCTCCCCTTCGGCACCGGCGGCCGCCGCGGCACCGTCGGCGTCGGACCCAACCGGTTCAACCCCTGGACCCTGGGCAGCAGCGTGCAGGGGCACGCCCGCTGGCTCCGTCGGACCTTCGGAGACCGTCGCCTGTCGGTGGTCGTCTCCTACGACGTGCGGGTGTTCCAGGACGCGCGCGGCCAGCTCGTCAGCGGGGTCGCCAACCCCGTCCTGGGGCTGAGCAGCCGGGACTTCGCCGAGATCGCCGCCGAGGTGTACGCCGCCGCCGACATCGAGGTGCACCTGCCGCCCGCCGGCGTCTACCTGTCCACGCCCGAGCTGTCCTTCGCCATCCGCCACCTCGGCGCCGACGGCGGCCTCATCATCAGCGCCTCGCACAACCCGCCCGACGACAACGGCGGCAAGATCTACGACGCCCAGGGCGGCCAGGCCGTCCCTCCCCAGGACGAGGAGGTCGCCCGCGAAGTCGAGGGCATCGTCCACGTCGAGCGCATGTCGCTGGACCGGGCACGGGCCGCCGGGTTGATCCACGAGATCGATCCCGCGGTCCACGAGGCCTACATCGCCGCCAACCTCGCCTGCAGCCTGAAGCCCGACGCCCGCTCGGCCCGGATCGTGTTCACCGGGCTGCACGGGCTGGGCCGCCAGACCGCCGGCGAGGTCCTGGAACGGGCCGGGTTCGACGTCAGCATCGAGCCCACCCAGGCCAGCTACGACGGCGCGTTCCCCAACGTCCCGTTCCGGGCGCCCAACCCCGAGGTCCCGCGCAGCATGTCGGCGGCCTGTGCCCACGCCGACAAGGTGGGAGCCGACATCGTGATGTCCTGCGACCCCGACGCTGATCGCCTGGGCCTGATGGTCCGGCACCCGCTGTCCCGCGGCGGCGCGGGGGGCGCATCGTCGTGGCGATTCTTCTCGGGCAACGAGATCGCCGCGATTGCCTGCGACTACATCATCACCCACGGCGGCCGGCCGCACCCGCTGGTCATCCAGACCGAGGTCACCAGCCGGCTGCTCAGCCGCGTCGCCCGGTCACGCGGTGCGCGGGTCATCGACCATCTCCTCGTGGGATTCAAGTACATCGGCGACGCCCTCCACCAGATCGAACAGCACGGCGAATTCGCCGGGATCAGCGCCCGGCTGGAGGACTTCGCCCTGGGCGCCGAGGAGTCGCACGGCCTGCTGGTGACACCGGCCATCCGCGACAAGGACGCCGCGGGGGCCGCGCTCGTCATCGCCGAGCTGGCCAGCATCGAGAAGGACCAGGGACGGTCCCTGGTCGACACCCTCGATGGCCTGTGGCGTCGGGTCGGGTACGTCAAGAACCTCCTCAAGAGCGCCGTCATGATGGGGGCCGAGGGACGGGCCCGCATCGAGGCCATCATGGCGCGCTTCCGGATCGATCCCCCGCACCGAATCGGGGGCCGGGCGGTCACGGCCTTCCACGATCGCCGCGACGAGGACGGCGTGTTCGGGCCCATCAAGTCGGGCACCGACCGCGCCAGCCGCAACGTGCTGGTGTGGGAGCTGGGGGAGGATGCCCGGGTCGTGCTCCGGCCCAGCGGGACCGAGCCCAAGGCCAAGGTCTACGTCGAGGTCGCCGGCACCCGGGGGGCCGAGCTGGCCACCGAGATCCCCCGCGTCGACGCCGAGGCGGCCCGGCTGGCCGAGGAGTTCGTGCTGTTGATGCTGCGAGCGGTGGACATCGACCTGCCGCCCTGGGCACTGAAGACCAGCGACCTCGTCGCCATCGAGCACAAGCTGGACTTCGCCGTCGAGGTCCTGCCCACCCTCGCCGAGCGGCTGGCGTCCGACGAGGACCCGGCCACGGTGGAACAGTGGCTCGATCGCCGCATCGCGGCCTACGGACGCGACGCGCGCCAGCTCGTCGCCGACGCCGTCCGGGCCTGGGTCCGCCAGGAACGACCGGCCAGCGCCGCGGCGGTGCTCGCCCTGTTCGAGGGCTGACCCGCCCCAGGCCGAGACCGCACGACGGACGCCACCCGGCG
The DNA here is from genome assembly GCA_003694325.1 of Deltaproteobacteria bacterium. GTDB lineage: Bacteria > Myxococcota_A > UBA796 > UBA796 > UBA2385 > J125. The sequence continues at coordinate 1,742 of RFKJ01000222.1, read as the reverse complement.
GCCCGGCGCGCCAGGGGCGACGGGCTGTCGCCGTCCCGCCTCACCGGCCCGACGACGTCCCTCCGGATCGGGCGGCGGTGGCCCGCGGGAGGGCGCCGGTGGACCGCGCCGCATCGAGACGCGACCGCCTCGGCCCGGCCTCCCGCGGCATCAGCACGCTGATCCCCTCGACGGGCCACCGGTGGTACCAGCGCAGGTGGTCGAGGTACCACAACAGGCTGTGGTCCATGACCCGCTGGCCCCGCATCCGCGTGGCGTGCCGCACCAGGGGGCGGTCTGCCGGCGACGGGATCTTGAAGCCGACGTGGGTCACGACCATCGGCACACCCTCCTTGGGGTGGCGGACGGTCACGATGAGGGCGCCCGGCGGGATGTCGGCGGCCGCTTCCATCGCCGCGTCCACCGACAACACGGGCAGCTCGAAGTGCCCGGTCGGAAGCCGCTCGTCGGGGAGCTGGAACAGGGACCGACGCCGCCACCCCCGCCAGGTCCGGTCGTCGATGTCCAGTTGCAACAGGTGCGCAGGCCCCAGGGTGTCGGTGATGTCCTCCAGCCAGCCGTCGGCGATGGCCCCGGGGATCCATTGCGTGACCATGAAGTGCCGGCGATTGTCGTAGCGGGGCGGGGAGGCGCCGTAGCGCAGGCGGTTGCGGACCATCGGCGCCGAGGTCGGGTCGGCGGCCAGGGAGAGCGCCAGCACCTCCTCGACGAAGGTGAGGCAGTCGAAGACGTCGTAGCGGGCCGGAGGATCGAGGTCGGGCTCCACGCCCTCACCGGTGGCGTCCACCTGGTAGGGACGGCCGAGAAGCGGCTCGGAGACCGCGGCCATCCGCTCGCCCAGCGGCCGGGTTCGGACCTCCCGGGCAACCCGGACCACCTCGGGCGGGATCATCCCGATGTCCACCTCCGCCGAGGGCTGGGCGGCGCCGGTCTCTCCCGCCTCGGCGCTGCCTCCATCGGCGGCACGCGCCGTCACGGGGCGGCCTCCCAGCATCCACCCCACCACGAGCACCCCGCAGAGGCCCCCGGCCCAGGCGCAGGCGGACCGCACCCGGCGTCTACAGCCCGAGCCGCTGCTGGTAGCCGGCGATGCTCTCCAGCATGGCGTCGATCCTGTCCTCATCGAGTTCTTCGAGACTGGCCGACAAGCACCGCTGGATGAGATCCAGCATGCCGTCATTGAGCAATCGACGGTGCTCGCTCTGCGGCCGCTTCCGCAGGTTCCGCACCAGGCGGGCCGGGTCCATGCGGCCCTCCGGATCCACACGGACCCCGCGAAACAGGGGGGCGAAACGGGCGGGCGTACCGTCGACCACGAGCTGGACGCTCACCGCGCCGGACCCCCGCCCCCGGCTGTCGTCGATGGCGGCGGCGACCTTGGCGAGGACGTCGTTCACCACCTCGATCTTGCGCATCATGTCCCGTTCATCGAGCTCCGGGCCCGTGAAGCTGAGCGCGACGGCACCGGCGGCCTCCTCCGGGGAGGCCTCGGCCATCTCGATGACGGTCTCCTGGGAGGCGAGCTCCTGCTCGGCGAGCTGCCGGGCGTTCTCCAACACGGCGAGGTTTTCGGAGGACAGGTCCACCACGTCGAGGAGGTGCGACTCCGAGGTGAACTGGCCCTTGCCACCCCCCCGCACGTTGTCCTGGTCGGCAAAGAAGGCCAGCTCCTCTTCGTCCACCGGCACGTCCCAGTCGAAGCCGGGGGGACGCTGGACCACCTCGTTGGCGTCCCCCCGGCT
>RFKJ01000221.1 GCA_003694325.1 Deltaproteobacteria bacterium | reverse complement strand
TGCAGGTCGTCGCGCCGGTCGAAGCTGAGGGCGGCGCCCTGGAGGGTGCGCTCGGCCACCTCGATCTCCCCCATGGCGAAGCGGGCGATGCCGGCCCGGGCCCGGGCTTCCCCGGCGCCGGCGAGGTCGCCGCCCTGCTCGGCGGCGCGCTGGGCGTCGCGGAAGGCGTGGATGGCCCGCTCGTAGTCGCCGTCCACGGTGGCCCGGCGGCCGGCGGCGAGCAGCACCCGCTCGCGCAGCAGGGGGTCGGGCACGTGGTCGAGCAGCGCCTCGGCTCGCGCGACACTGGCCCGCTCGCCGCGCGAGTCCCCGCGCAGGCGGTCGATGGCGGCGTGCTCCAGGTGGACCTCGGTCTTGGGGGCCCACCCCGAGGCCAGGGCGCTGGCCCGCGCCAGGTAGCCGTCGATGCGCGGGTCCCCGGGCGACTCGGAGGCCAGGGCCCGCGCCAGGCACAGGTAGAAGCGACCGAGGACGCTGGCCGGGAGGTCGTGCTGGCCGGGGATGGCCTGGGCCACTGCCTCGAGGACCGGCAACACGTCGGTGGGCTGGGGGCGGGTCAGCTCGGGGCGGGCCCAGGCGACGGCATCGATGAGCGCCTGGCGGACGTCCCCCGCCGCCAGCATCAGCCGCACCTTGATCGGCGAGGGGTCGGCGTCGACGAGGTGGGCGGCCAGTCGGCGCTGGAGGACCAGGCGACGGGACGGGCGCAGGCTCTCGTCCACCAGCTCCGCGGTGAGGCCCAGGCGAAACCTCCAGGTGTCCCCGTCCCGGGACAGCAGGCCGTCCCGCTCCAGCTCGGCGAGGCGGGCCTCGGCCCGGTCGACGGGCAGGTCGGCGGCGTGGGCCAGCAGGTCGCGGTGGGCCGCTCCACCGGCGACCGTGAGGGCCCCCACCAGGCGGCGGGCCAGGGGGTCGAGGGCTGCCAGGCGCAGGCTGATGGCTTCGCGGGCCGACGAGGGGATGGAGATCCGGCCGGCGGAGCGATCGACCCACTCGACGCTGTCGGCTCCGGCGGGCCGCGGCTCGACGAGCCCCTCCTGGACCATGGCCCGGACCACTTCCTCGACGTAGCCGGGCAAGCCCCCGGTCGCCGCGTGGATGCGGCGAGCCAGCTCCGGGGGCGGCGGCTTGCGCCCGAGCATCGACCCCACCAGGCGGCCCACGTCGCCGGAACTCAGGGGCGGCAGCTCGATGCGCACCGCGTCCGGGAACTGGCGGCGCAGCAGGGTGCCGGGTCGATCGGCGCTGGAGATGCTCGACGACAGGATGATCAACGAGACGTTGCGCTCCTCGGCGTGGGACCGAAGGACGCGCAGGGCCTGCAATGCAAGCGGCGGGGCGCGGTGCAGCTCGGAGAGGCAGATCACGACCCCGCGCCGGTCGGCGGCCGCGCGGCGCATCAGGGCCGATGACACCGCCTGGAAGATCCGCACCTGGGTGGCGGGTGCCGGCAGGGTTCCCCGCGGCAGGTCGGCGATGCGGTCCGCCTCGGTGTCGCCCTCGGGCAGGGGCGGCAGGCCCCGCACCGCGCGACGGACGATGTCGGCGATGGGACCCAGGGCCGAGTTGCCGGGAAACTCGCCCCGAAACACCCGCCGGCCCTTGCGGTGGGCGTCGAGGGCGCACTGTTCCAGCAGTCGCCGGCGCCCCGATCCCGGCGGTCCGATCAGCACCACCATCCGTCCGGGCTGACCCTTGTCGATGGCCGAGCGGAGGGCGGCCAGGGTGTCCTCCCGCCCGACGAGCATCGGCGGCAGCGTGCCGGCCGGCTGGGGGCCCGGGCGCCCCCCGGCGGCGAACTCCCGGAGCCGGTCGGCGACCTCGCGGGTGGACTGGGGGCGCAGGTCGGGGGTCTTGGCCAGCATCTGCAGCACCAGCTCGACGAGGGGCTGCGGCAGGCCCTTGGCCAGCTCGGCGGGGGAGCGCGGTTCCTGCTCGATGTGCATCAGGGCCAGGGCATGGGGGCTGTCGGCCTCGAAGGGGCGCTTGCCGGTGAGCAGGCGGTAGAACAGGACCCCCAGGCTGTAGATGTCGGCCCGGGCGTCGACGTCCAGGCCCTGGAGCTGCTCGGGCGAGGCGTAGGCGAAGGTGCCCACGAACTCGCCCTTTCGGGTGATCTCCTCGGTGGCGCTGCGCAGGCGGGCCGTGCCGAAGTCCAGCAGCTTCACCCGGCCGTCGGGCAGGACCATCACGTTGCTGGACTTGAGGTCGCGGTGGATGATGCCGCGCTGGTGGAGGTAGTCGAGCGCGTCGGCGACGTGGGTGACGATGCGCACCACCTCGGCCGTCCGGCGAGGGTTGCCCGGCCGCCCGCAGCTCTTGGCGTGGACCTGGGCGGCGACGCCGTCGAGCAGCTCCATGGTCAGGTAGGGGCGATCGTGCTCGTCGAAGCCGAAGCGGTACACCCGGACGATGTTTTCGTGGTTGAGCCGGGTCAGCGCCCGGTACTCGCGGTCGAAGCGGGGGCGGGCGAGGCCCCGCTGGGTGAGCAGCTTGAGCGCGTAGCGGTTGCCGGTGTCGTGGTCGACGACCTCGTAGACGGCGGCCATGCCGCCCCGGGCCAGCGGGCGGATCACCTTGTAGGGGCCGATGGAGCTGGGGACCTCCGGCTCGGCGCCGTCGTCGTCGGCGCGCCGTGCGCCGGTCTCGCCGCGATCGGCGGCTGCACCGGCCTTGCCGGCGACCGGACCGTCGGGGTGCTTGTCGTCTGCGGGCATCGAGGCAGCCTAATCCACGGTGGACGACCGGTGGAGCGGGCGACGGGACGGGGTCACCAGCGTACCGCCTCCAGTGATGCCTCGGCGGGGTGGAGTGCGACGAGCCAGTCCCAGGCGCCGCCGAGTTGGAGGGGAGGCGCCGGGCTGCGGGCGATCCACCGGGCCGCGGCCTGCGGGTCGGAGAAGAGCAGCAGGCTCCACGGCGTGTCGGAGGCGGCGACGACTCCCTCCATGAGCCGTTCCCCGTCGGCCGGCGGGGGTGGTGGTGCGGGTCCGCGGCCGACGCTGAGCAGGACCACCGGGACGCCGGGCCCGACCTGGAAGTGGTCGCGATCCTGGCCCTGGAGGACCGCCGCCAGCACGACGCCGGACGGGTCGAGGACCGGGTCCCCGTTCCACCACACGCGGTCCACCCGGAGCGGCCCGTCGAGCGCCGCGAGCCGCCGGGCGATCATGTCGTGGCGGTCGACCGCGCCGGGATCGGGGCCGACGGGCGCGTGGTCGTGGAGCGTCCAGGCGGCCACGCCGGCCCACGCCAGCGCCAGCGGCCACAGCCGGCTGAGCCCCACGGCGGCGGCGACGGCGAGGGGCGCGGCGACGATTCGCAGGTGGTAGCCCTGGAGGTAGCCGGTGACCCAGGCGATGGCCGCGATGCCGGTGGTGCCGCCGATGGCCAGCGCGCCGGCTCCCAGCCATGGACGGGACCACAGGATCCCCGCCACCAGGCCGGCGCTGACCTCCAGCCCCAGCTCGACCAGGAAGCGGTCCTGGAACGCGTCCCGGAACACCACTGACAGCCCGATGCCGGGATCGACGTTGCTTCGCGCGACATCGGCGAGGCAGGCCAGGGGGTCGTCGCCGCAGCCGGCCAGCAGCAGCAGGCGGAAGATGCGGGGAGAAGCGGCGAAGACCGCGAGCACCGTGGCGGTGACGATGCCGACCACGCCCTGGCGGTCGCCGAGCCCGGGCAGCAGCAGCAGCCCGCCCAGCGCCAGCCCGGCGGCGAAGGGGTGGTGGCCGGTGGCGACGACCGCCACGACGCCGGCCAGCAGCAGCGCGAGGCGGTCGCGGTGCCAGGCCAGCCCGAGCAGCACCGTGAGCAGGGCGACCAGCTCGGGGGCGCCGTAGCTGCGGGCCCCCGAGATCAGCGTGTCGGTCAGGCCGGGGTCCACGGCGACCACGGTGCCCGCGGCGATGGCCGCCGCCCACTGGCGACGGGTCGCCGAGGTCCACAGGGCGACGAGGTGGTCGGGGGCGGCCCAGATGAAGGCGGCGATGGCCGTCAGCGGCGCGATGGCGGCGCCGGCGACGAACCGGGCGGCGAACAGCTCGCGGAGGCTGTGGGCGAGGTGGACGAAGGGCAGGGCCGAGATCCACAGC
>RFKJ01000220.1 GCA_003694325.1 Deltaproteobacteria bacterium | reverse complement strand
GTCCGGCCCGCGGGGTGCACACGGCGCCACGCGGACCCGGCTCGGGGGAGGACTAGTCACGCCGGCAGGGGGGTCAAGCCTCGTGGACGACAATTCGGTTCATCGACGGATGTGCCCGACCCGGCACACTGAGGAAGCCCACCACCCACCACCGGGGTTTCGCCAGAGGAGAGACAACGATGCATGACGACCCCTCCCCCCAGAACCGCCCCCACCGCCGACTGGATGTGGACGCCAACCTGTTCGACTTCTTCCATGAGCATGTCGGGCGCGCGGTCGAGGACAGCGGCGTGCCGGTCAGCCGGGAAGGGGTGTGGTACCTGACGGGCCTGCTGGTGGACCGGGCGCACCGGACCGAGGAGGAGGATGCGGCGGGCACCCTGGTCGAGCTGCGGGTGCAGGCCAGCGAGGGCGACCGGACCACGGCGATCTCCGCCTACCGTCGGCTCGGTGACCGGGCCCTGATGACGGCGGGCTTCTTCCGCCAGAGCATCGCGCGCAAGCTGGTGAGCCGGCAGTACTACATCGACATGGGGGCGGCGGCCTACGACGCGCTGGCCGGGATGCTGCGGGCGGCCGGCTTCGGGCGGCGCGAGGTGATCGGCGACAGCGGCGGCCGCGGGCTGGACGTCGTCTACGACGAGCTGGCGCAGCGCTTCGAGGACTGCAGCGAGGTGCTGGCCGAGGTCCACCACGCGGTGCGCGAGCGCCACGAGACGGCCCTGTCCGACTCCGACATCCTGGCGCTCTACGAGGAGTGGCTGGCCACCGGCAGCCCGCGGGTGGCCGCCCGGCTGACCTCGCTGGGCGTGGTCCCGGTTCGTGGCGGCGATGGGCGGGTGAGCTGAATGTTGGCCCTCATCCAGCAGCAGCTCCAGGCGCTGTACCGGACCGAGGCGCCCGACGTGCGCCGGTTCCTGGTGGACGACGATGCCCTGCGGACGCTCATCGGGGATGACGCCCGCCCGGCCGACGAGTGGGTCCTGGTGCACCAGGACGGCGATGACGTGGATCTCGCCGTGTACGTGGACGAGGGCCACCTGCAGCGGCTGGCCACCGCCCGGAGCCCCGGCGAGGCCGCCCGGTGCTGCTTTCGGGCGCTGTGTGCCGCGGTGGAGGGGGTGAGCCACTTCCTGCTGCTCGCGCACCGGGCCCGACAGGGCCAGCCGGTCCGGATGCTCGAGCTGGAAGCCCAGGCCGAGGTCGACAAGTACCTCGTCGCCCGCCTGCACCACCCCGACGACGCCCGCGAGTGGCGGACCCGGCTGTTCCGGGACGCGACCCTGGCCGAGGGGCTCAGCCCCGCGGAGCGGGAGCGCTACACCGAGGCCGCCCGTCTCGCCGAGGCGTGGGTCGATCACCTCGAGCGACTGCCCCACATCCAGGCGGTGCTCGACCGGCAGCGGGAGTTCTGGCGGCGCAGCGGCTGTCGCCGTCTCGAGGAGATGCGCCGGCTGGCCGCCTGACGGGGGTTCGCCGGCCCCATCCTTGACACCGCCGACGACCGGACATAGGTCGCTGGACTGCCGGGGCGTCCTGCGGCACGTGTGTCCGCCGCGGCCCCTTGCGAGCGGCCGGCGCTCGCGCTGGCACCCTCTCCGACCCTCTCCTGGGAGGCCGCGTGGCCCGCATCACCGTCGAGGACTGCCTGGAGCAGATCCCCAACCGCTTCTCCCTCGTGCTCATCGCTGCCGAGCGCACCAAGCAGCTCATCCAGGGCGACGAGCCCCGGATCGAGGACACCCGCGACAACAAGGAGGTCGTGACGGCGCTGCGCGAGATCGCGGCGGGCGCGGTCCGGGCCGACCTCAGCGAGTTCGACGAGAACGAGAACCTGCGGAGCTTCGCCGGGCCGACCACCCACGCGGACCTGCCGCCGGTGGCCGACGACGACCTCCCGCCCGCGGCCGACGACGACCTGCCGCCGGCCGCTGACGACGACCTGCCGCCCGAAGCCTGATCTCGGAGCCCGACATGGACAAGCCTGAGCACCTGTTCGACATCCGCGTCGTCGAGCGCAACATCGCGGCCGGGGTCATCACCCGGGAGGACTACGAAGCCTGGCTGGAGGGCCTGGAGGATTGCGCCGATCGGGCCGAGGAGATCGAGGCCCGCCCCATCCGCCACGTCGACGACGCGGAAGCCGACGCCGGCTGACGACGGGAGGGTCGGCTGGAGATCCCCGGGGGCGCCGCGAGCTGGACGATGCTTTCCGGCACCTCCACGAATCACCCGGAGGTTCCATGAAGCGCGTCGTGCGTGCCCCCCGAGGCACCGAGCTGAGCTGCAAGGGGTGGGTGCAGGAAGCGGCCCTGCGCATGCTGATGAACAACCTCGACCCGGAGGTGGCCGAGGACCCCGAACATCTCGTCGTCTACGGCGGGACGGGACGGGCGGCGCGAAGCTGGCAGGCCTTCGACGACATCGTGGCCAGCCTGCGGCGCCTGGAGAACGACGAGACGCTGCTCGTGCAGTCGGGCAAGCCGGTGGGGATCCTGCGGACCCACCCCGACGCGCCGCGGGTGCTCATCGCCAACAGCAACCTCGTGGGGCGCTGGGCGACCTGGGAGCACTTCCACGAGCTGGAGCGCAAGGGCCTCATGATGTACGGCCAGATGACGGCCGGATCGTGGATCTACATCGGCACCCAGGGCATCCTCCAGGGCACCTACGAGACCTTCGCCGAGGCGGCGCGGCAGCACTTCGCCGGCGACCTCAGCGGGCGCCTGGTGGTCAGCGGCGGGCTTGGGGGGATGGGCGGCGCCCAGCCGTTGGCCGCGACGATGAACAACGGCGTCTTCCTGGGCTTCGACGTCGACGCCGAGCGGATCCGAAAGCGGCTCCAGACCGGCTACATCGACGAGATGACCGAGTCCCTGGATGAGGCGCTCGACAAGGCGCTTCGCTGGAAGGAGCAGGGGATCGCCCGGTCCATCGGGGTGGTGATGAACGCTGCCGAGGGGCTCGAGGTGCTGGTGGAGCGGGGGATCGTCCCCGACCTGCTGACCGACCAGACCAGCGCCCACGATCCGCTCAACGGCTACGTGCCGCGGGGCATGGCCCTGCCCGAGGCGCTGGCCCTGCGCGAGTCCGACCCGGCCGAGTACGAGCGTCGGTCCATCGCGACCATGGCCGACCACGTGCGGGCGATGCTGGCGCTGCAGGCCGCCGGGGCCCACACCTTCGACTACGGCAACAACCTGCGGGCGGGAGCCCAGCGCGGCGGCGTCGACAACGCCTTCGACTTCCCGGGCTTCGTGCCCGCCTACATCCGCCAGCTCTTCTGCGAGGGCAAGGGGCCGTTCCGGTGGGCGGCGCTGTCCGGAGATCCGCAGGACATCTTCACGACGGACGAGGTGGTCCGCCAGCTCTTCCCGGAGGACGAGGCCCTGTCGCGGTGGCTGCTCCTGGCGGCCGAGCGGGTCCGGTTCCAGGGCCTGCCGAGCCGGATCTGCTGGCTGGGCTACGGCGCCCGGGCCCGGGCGGGCCTGGCGTTCAACGAGCTGGTGCGCACCGGTCGGGTCAAGGCGCCCATCGTGATCGGCCGGGATCACCTCGACTGTGGCAGCGTCGCCAGCCCCAACCGCGAGACCGAGGGCATGAAGGACGGCAGCGACGCGGTGGCCGACTGGCCCATCCTCAACGCCCTGGTCAACGCGGTCAACGGCGCGAGCTGGGTCAGCTTCCACCACGGGGGTGGGGTGGGCATGGGCTACAGCCTCCACGCCGGCCAGGTCATCGTGGCCGACGGAACCGACGAGGCCGCCCGGCGAATCGAGCGGGTGTTGACCGGGGATCCGGCGATGGGCATCTTCCGGCACGCCGACGCCGGGTACGAGCGAGCCATCGAGGTGGCCCGGGAGCAGGGCGTGCGGATCCCGGGCATCACCGAGTAGCGACCGGGTCGCGGCCGGGCGGTCGTCGGCGTCGGAGCCGCGCCGCGGGGTGATCGGCGGGCCGGCTCAGCGGTCCTCGATGATCTCGACCACGTAGCGGATCTTCTTCTTGCCGCCGATGGCGTGGACCAGCTTGCGGATGGCGTCGGCGTGGACGCCCTTCTTGCCGATCACCTTGCCGACGTCCTCGCGGGCGACGTGCAGCTCGATGACGCAGGAGTGCGTGCCCTGGACCTCGTTGACTTCGACCTGGTCGGGGTGGTCCACGAGGGCCTTGACGATCTCCTCGACCAGTTCACGCACTTCCATCGCCGTTCTCCTCTCAGCACGCCGTCATGGGGGCGGGGGCCCTGGCTGGCCCGCGAGTCCGGAGGTGACGGCACCGCATCAACGAGTTGATTGTGTGCCCCGGGGGGGGCTTCGTCAAGCGGAGCCGCTGGGGACGAGGGGAGCCCGGCGTCGGGGCCGAGGGCGGTGCCGCCGACCGGGTGCCGTCGATGGCGG
>RFKJ01000219.1 GCA_003694325.1 Deltaproteobacteria bacterium | reverse complement strand
GCTGCCCACCACCCTGCTGGCCCTCCTCCTCCACCCCGGCATCGCCGACGCCCAGGCCGAACCGCTGCCCGACGCCCGGGTGGTGATGCCCTGGCAGGACTTCCGCACCCTGTGGGAGCGGGGCCAGGCCCCGGAGACGCCGCCCCGACCGGCTCCCCGCGCCTACGCCATCTCCCGGGCCCGGTACGTCGGCCGGGTGGAGGGGGAGGCCACGGTCTTCTCGGCCACGCTCCGGGTCGAGGTGCTCAACGAGGACCAGTGGACCGCGGTGCCGCTGCTCCCCACCAGCACCGCCCTGCGCTCGGCGCGGATCCGGGGGCAGGATGCGCCCATCTACCTGGACGGCGGCTGGTACACCTGGGTGACCGACCAGGCCGGCACGGTGACCATCGACCTGGAGTTCGCCGTCTCCACCTTCGACGAGGGGGGCCAGTCGGGGTTCGCCTTCCGACTGGCCCCGTCCGGGGCCACCGAGGTCGAGCTGTCCGTGGCCAGTGACGCCGACCTGGACTTCGAGGTCGCCGGCGCCCAGCAGGTCACCGAGCGCCAGCGAGGCGACGAGCGGGTCATGACCGCCCTCCTGCCGGCCACCGGCAACCTCAGCGTGGCCTGGGAGCGCGCCGTCGACGAGGTCGCCGAGGTCGCCCGGGAGCCTCGCATCTACGCCGAGCACCAGGCACTGCTCGGGGTCGGCGAGGGGATCCTCACCGGACACAGCACCGTCCACTACAGCATCCTGTTCGCCGGCACCGACGAATTCACCGTCGATCTGCCCCGCTCGACCACCGTCCTCGACGTGACCGGCCAGGGCCTGCGGGACTGGACGGTCACCGAGGAGGGCGACCGCAAGGTCATCCACGCCGCCCTCAACTTCGTGGCCGAGGGCAGCTACGCCCTCCAGGTGGACTACGAACAGCCGCTTCCCGAAGGAGGCGGCCGGATCACCCTCCCCGACCTGCAGGTGCGCGGGGCCGAGCGGGTCAAGGGCTTCATCGGCGTCGACGCCCGCAGCACGCTGGAGGTCCGCCCGGTGGAGGCCACCGTGGCCCGCCCCATCGACGTGCGCGAGCTGCCGGCGGCGATCCTCGGCCAGACCGACTGGCCGGTGCTGCTGGGGTACCGCTACGGCAAGGAAGGCTGGTCGGTGCCGGTGGAGATCCGCCAGCACGACGAGGTCGACATGCTGGTCACCATCATCGACCAGGCCGCGGCGACGACCGTGCTGACCCCCGACGGGCGGCGCATGACCCAGGTCGTCTACGCCATGCGGAACAACCGGGCCCAGTTCCTGGCGCTGGCCCTGCCCGAGGGAGCCACCCCGTGGTCCACCTTCGTCGGCGGCAAGGCGGTCAAGCCGGCCCGGGCCGAGGACGGCCGCCTGCTCGTCCCCCTCGCCCGCAGCCAGACCGGCGACGGCGACCTCGCCCGGTTCGCCGTCGAGATGGTCTACGTCGAGGACAGCGACACCGCCGGGCCGGGGGTGTTCGCCGCCAGCCTGCCCCGGGCCGACGTGCCGGCCACAGTGGTGGCCTGGACGATCTACGTCCCGGCGGATGCCCGGATCCAGAAGCACAGCATCGACGGGACCCTGCGCCGGGTCGACTGGTTCACCCCCATCGACCTGGGAGACGTGACCTCGGCCGAGGCCGTCGCCCAGGTCCAGCAGCAGGCCAACGCCCTGTTCGACAGCGACGCGATGGCCGCTGGCGTCCAGCCCGTCCGGGTCGCGCTGCCCATCGACGGCGTGCCGCTGTACTTCGAGAAGCTGCTGGTCATGGGAGACCCGCTCCAGGTCGGCTTCCGCTACCAGCTCAAGGACTGATCGCCGGCCTCGGCCCCGAGCCTGGACCGGGCCCCGAGCCCGGCCCGGCAGGCTGGTAGACTGAACGGGCCTCCCCTGTCCCCGGAAATCGAATGGCCGGCTCGTCGTACGCCCACCGCCGCTGGAACCGGTCCGGCACCACCGACGCCGACCAGCCCGCCTTCGCCCCCGACCGGGGGTTGTCCGGCGACATCGGCAACCAGGCCCGCCTGGAGCGGATCGCCGGCCAGCAGGGCGCGGGGCTTGCCCCCGACCCCTCCCTGCGCCCCGTGGCGCGCCCCGAGCGACAGGAGAGCGGCAGCCTCGCGCCGGAGACCTCGCCCCGCCCCCGCGAGCGCCCCGAACGCGAGACATTTGTCGACGAGTTCGCGGTGGAGGCCGCTGCCCAGGCCGTCCTGGCCGTGGTGCCCGACCAGTTCATGCCCGAGGCCGAGGCCAACGTGGCCCGGATCCTGTCCCGCTGTGCCTGGGAGTTCATCGAGAACCCCCACCAGGTGGCCTACATCCTGGCCACCGCCCACTGGGAGTCCCGCTTCGGTCACCCCAAGTACTCCCGCAGCGAATCCCTCGTCGAGGACCACAACGCCTACCGGCAGCGGGGGGATGGAAGCTGGTCGGCCCGGAACCACGTGACCACCGCCCGGGCGGGAGCGCCCCGCTACAGCCACGGAGACAGCCGGGAGTCCCTGGACCTGGACTACTGGGATGACGCCTACGGCGGGCGCCTGGGCAACCAGCGCGGCACCTCCGACGCCTCCCACTTCCGCGGGCGCGGCTTCGTCCAGCTCACCGGTCGCTCCAACTACGCGGAGATGAGCCGGCGGCTCACCGACGAGGGTTTCACCTACTTCCTCGACGGCGTGACCTGGGGTCGCCCCGAGACCCCCATCGACCTGGAGACCCACTACGACCACGTGAACCGGTCGCCGGAGCTGGCCGCCAAGATCCTGGCCTACGGCATGATGGAGGGCACCTTCACCGGCCAGGACCTGCCCCGCTACGTCAATGACCGCCGCACCAACTACACCGGGGCCCGGGCGGTCATCAACGGCACTGACCAGGCCGCCGAGGTCGCGGCCATCGCTCGCCGCTACGAGCGGGTGCTCAACGACGCCTGGCCCCGGGTCTTCTGGCGCAGCTTCGATCCACCCCGCTGACCGGCTCCGCAGCCGCGGGCATCCCCAGCGGGGGCCGGGGGATGCGGCCGGGCCGGGTTCATCGCCCGACGCGGGGGTGCCGCCGCCGCGGGCCATGGCCGAACGGGCGGCGAGGGCATAGACCGTGAGACCCGACTCCGGAGTCTCCATGCCCAACGCAGTCATCACCGGGACCGGCGGCTACGTGCCCCCCCGGGTCGTGACCAACGACGACCTCGTGCAGCAGTACGGCATCGACACCAGCCACGAGTGGATCCACCGCCGCACCGGGATCAACGAGCGCCGCTTCGCCGACGAGGGCGTGGGCAGCGCGGAGATGGGCGAGAAGGCCGCCCGCCTGGCCCTCGAAGCCGCGGGCCTGGAGCCGCAGGACCTCGACATGATCCTGTTCGCGACCCTGTCGCCGGAGTTCTGCTTCCCCGGCAGCGGCGTGCTGCTGCAGGAGCGGCTCGGCCTGTGCGAAGGGCCCCGCGCCCGGTTCGTGCCGGCCATGGACATCCGCAACCAGTGCTCCGGCTTCCTCTACGGCCTCGGCACCGCCACCAGCATGGTGCAGAGCGGCGCGTGCCGGCACGTCCTGCTGGTCGGCGGCGAGACCCACTCGGCCGCCCTGGACCTGACGACCCGCGGCCGCACCGTCTCCAGCCTGTTCGGCGACGGCGCGGGCGCGGTGGTCGTGTCGGCCAGCGACGAGGACCGGGGGATCCGCGGCTGGTGGCTCGGGGCCGACGGCCGCTACGCCGAGGTCCTCTGCCAGAAGGTGTGGGACATCCGGCGGCGCCCGTTCATCCCCCAGAACGAGGAGGGCGTGGGCCAGGTCGAGCCCGACATGATGTGGGCCCACATGGAGGGCAAGCGGGTGTTCCGGGCCGCCGTCGAGCGGATGTGCGAAGCGGTGCTGACCGCCTGCACCGCCCAGGGCATCACCGGCGACGACGTCGACCTGTGGCTGTTCCACCAGGCCAACATGCGGATCAACCAGTACGTCGCCAACACCCTGGGGATCCCCGACGACAAGCTGCTGCACAACATCGACCGCTACGGCAACACCACGGCCGCCACCATCCCCCTGCTCCTCGACGAGGCGGTCCGGAGCGGGCGCCTGCAGCCGGGCATGAAGGTGGCCATGGTGGCCTTCGGGTCGGGCTTCACCTGGGGCTCCGCCATCCTCGACTGGTAGGAGGCCACCGATGACCATCCGGATCGCAGACCACCTGCCCGCCGACCCCGACCGGGCCATGCGGCTCGCGCTGGACCGCACCATGGCCGAGATGAAGGGGTCCCGCATCCTCGGCATCGCCGGCGACGTGCAGGCCATGCAGGCCCGGGGCCGCCGGATCTGCAATCTCACCGTCGGCGACTTCTCGCCGGCCCACTTCCGGGTGCCGGACGCGCTGACCGACCAGGTACAGCGGGCCATGGCCGAGGGACACACCAACTACCCGCCGGCCGACGGCATCCCCGAGCTGAAGCGCGCCGTCGCCGACATGTACGCCCGCGACCTCGGGCTGGACTACGGCGCCGCCGGGGTGTGCGTCGGCAGCGGCGCTCGCCCGCCCATCTATGCCGCCTGGCGCCTGTTCACCGAGCCCGGCGACGGCAGCCTGTCGTTCCTCCCGTCGTGGAACGTCGGGTACTACGCCCACTTCTGCAAGACCCGCCACGAGTTCGTGCGGACCACCGCCGACACCAACTTCTTTCCCACCGCCGACCAGGTCGCCGCCGCCCTGCCGGGCAAGCGCCTGATGTACATGAACTCGCCGCTCAACCCGACGGGCACCGCCATCGACGAAGCCGTCCTCCGGGACATCGCCCAGGCCCTCGTCGACGAGAACCGAGCCCGCGAGGCGGTGGGCGACAAGCCCTGCATGTGGATCTACGACCAGGTCTACTGGCGCCTCACCTCCGGCGACACCCGCCACCACAACCCCGTCCGCCTCGTCCCCGAGTGCGCCCCCTACGTCATCCACGTCGACGCCGTCAGCAAGTGGCTGGCCGGCACGGGCCTGCGGGTCGGCTGGGCGGTGCTGCCGCCGTATCTGCAGGCGCGGATGAAGGGATTCATCGGCCACATGGGGGCCTGGGCGCCCCGCCCCATCCAGCAGGCCACCGCCTGGCTGCTCGACCGGCCGGAGCTGGTGGCCGACTACCTCAGCGGGCTGCAGGCGGCGATCGACGCCCGGCTGCGCCGGATCCATGCCGCCGTCCAAGAGATGCGGGCCGAGGGCCTGCCCATCGACGCCATCGCCCCCCAGGGCGCCATCTACCTGTCCCTGCACGTCGACATGATCGGCCGGGGCTTCGACACCAACGAGCAGATCCGCACCTGGCTGCTCGAGGAGGCCGGGGTCGCGGTCGTCCCCTTCCAGGCCTTCGACATGCCCGAGGACACGGGCTGGTTCCGGATGAGCGTGGGAGCGGTCGGGATCGAGGAGCTGGACGAGGCACTCCTCCGGATCCGCGAGGCCCTGCGACGGCGGGCCTGAGCCGCTCGACGTCCCCCGCCAGCCGGGTAGACCACGATCCCGCCACGATCGAGCCACAATCCCGCCGCCCGGCTGCACCGGACCGTACCAGGAGAGCGCCATGCCCCGTGGAGACTTCGCTGACGACAACGCCTTCCGCCAGCAGGTGGCGACCGATCTCCGCAGCCTGCTCGACCAGCTCGATGAAGTCGACGCCGACGAGCTGGACCCGATGCTGACCCCGGGCACGCTGACCATCCGGTTCGAATCGGGCGCCACCTACGTCCTCAGCCAGCAGACCCCGACCCACGAGCTGTGGCTGTCGGCCGAGCTGCAGGCCTGGCACTTCGTCCACGAGGACGGCGCCTGGGTGGAGCGGGACACGGGCGAGCCGATGACCGAGCTGCTCGGCACGCTGATCTCGAAGCGCCTGGGTGAGCCGGTCCACCTGCAACTGTAGGCCGTCACCGGACCGACGGCGATCGCGGCCCCGCCGGTCATCGGCGGGTGGGAGACCCCGGCGTGGCGCCCGGGATCGCCCGGGCCCAGATACGCTGTCGGTGTGAAGAACCTCGCCCCCATGCCGGAGCTGCCCGACCGCTACCGCCCCCTGGGGCTGTTGGGCGAGGGAGCCACCGGTGCGGTGTACCGGGCCCACGACGAGGTGCTGCGGGCGGACGTCGCCCTCAAGATCGTCCGCCCCAACCTGGCCCTGCACGCCCGGTTTCGGGCCCGGTTCGCCCGCGAGGTCGCGCTGTCGGCCATGGTCGAGCACCCCCGGCTGGTGCCCGTGCTCGACCACGGCAAGCTTCCCGACGGCCGCCCCTTCGTGTCCCTGGCCTACGCCGACGCCGGCAGCCTCGCCGACCTGCTCAAGCAGGACATCCAGCTCACCGAGGCGCTGCGGCTCGTCGACCAGGTGCTCGATGCCCTGGCGGCCCTGCACGCCCGCGGGGTGCTCCACCAGGACCTCAAGCCGGCCAACGTCCTGCTGCACTCAACCGGTCCGGGGCAGACCCCCGCCGCCTGGGTGGCCGATCTCGGCGTGGCCGCCGCCCTGTCCGAGCTGGCCATGCACAAGCGGTCCATCTCCGGGACCCCCACCTGGATGGCTCCCGAGCAGCTCACCGCCACCCACCACGAGCTGGGCCCCTGGACCGACCTGTACGCCGTGGGCCTCATCCTCCACGCGCTGCTGAGCGAGCCTCCCCCGGCCGACCCCAAGGCGCGCAAGGCGGCGCTCGACGAGCGCCTCGAGCGGGCGCCCGCCTTGCCCGAAGGGGTCCACCCCCCGCTGGCCGCGGTCGTCCGCAACCTCCTCGATCCCGACCCCCGACAGCGCTACGACCGGGCCGTCGATGCCCCCCGCGCCCTCCGCGACGCCATCCGCGGCCTCGCCGACGACCTCCCCATCGC
>RFKJ01000218.1 GCA_003694325.1 Deltaproteobacteria bacterium | reverse complement strand
GTGGGATGCGGCGAGCGGGGCCGCTGCCGGCTCAGGTGCCGGGCGCCCAGCGGAAGCCGGGGGGGCCGGAGATGCCCCGCTCCCGGCGGATGTAGCCGAGGAAGGGGTTGGTCCGAAGCTCGTGGTCGAGGGTCGTCATCGGTCCGTGGCCGCTCCACACCCGGAGGTGGCCGGGCAGGGCCATGAGGCGGCGGAGGCTCTCGACCATGTCCGCCGGGTTGCTGAGGGGAAAGTCGGTGCGACCGATGCTGCCGGCGAACAGGGTGTCGCCGACGAGGATGTCGGTGTCGTCGTACCAGCAGCCCTGGCCGGGGGTGTGGCCGGGGGTGGCCAGGAACCGGAGGGTCGTCTCGCCGAGCTGGACGGTGTCGCCGTCGTCGACTTCGTGGTCGATGCGGCCGACGACCGGGGGCAGCGGGATCCCGTAGAGGCGCGCCTGCATCGGGATGCTCTCAAGGACCGGTCGCTCCCTGCCGCACATGTAGGTGGGGACGTCGTAGGCCTGCTGGAGCAGGGGCAGCGCCCCGGCGTGGTCGAGGTGGGCGTGGGTGAGCAGGATCATCCGGATGTCCGGCTGCGGGTCGAGGGCGCGCAGCCGTCGGACGAGTTCGTCGGTCTCGCCGGTGTCGACCACCGCGGAGGCGCCGGTGGCGAGGTCGGTGACCAGGTAGGTGTTGACCTGGAAGTTGCCGACGGTGAAGGTGCGGACCTGCACGGGCTCGTCTCCGGTTCGAGTGCGGCCCCGGACTAACCGGCCCCGGCACGGGTCTCCCCTCGGCCGGCATCCCCCGGCCTCGCTGGCGGCACCGGCCGGACCCGCCGACCCGCCGGGTCTTCACCCGCGCGGGCACCGCGCAAGCCGGCTCCGGCGGCCCGACTCCGCGTCGGGATGGACTATGAAGGAGACAACCCGGAGCTGTCCATGTCCCACCGCTGCACCGTGAAGATCGAGGTCCTGCCCCACGGGCGGGACCTGCCCCTCCCCAGCTACGAGACGCCAGGAGCGGCGGGTCTCGACCTGCGGGCCGCCATTCGGGAGCGGGACCCGCTGGAGCTGGAGCCCATGGAGCGCCTGCTCATCCCGACCGGCCTCAAGGTGGCGATTCCCCGGGGTTTCGAGGGCCAGATCCGGCCCCGTTCGGGCACCGCGCTCCGCACCGGCCTGACCCTGGCCAACAGCCCGGGCACCATCGACAGCGACTACCGGGGCGAGGTGAAGATGCTGGTGGTCAACCTGGGGACGAAGCCGGTGCGGATCGAGCGGGGGATGCGCATCGCTCAGCTCGTGATCTGCCCGGTGGCCCGTGCCCAGCTCCAGGTGGTCGACTCCCTGCCCGCCACTCGGCGGGGGGCGGGGGGCTTCGGGTCCACCGGGGAGGACTGACCGGCCTCGCTCGGTGACTTGCGTCCGGGGCCTGGCGGGCATGGCCTCGGTGCCGGCCGGGCTGGGGGGCTGCCGGCCCGGCGCTCGCGGATCGGGTCTCGATTTCATACAGTGGGCGAATGCCTGTCCCAATCATGATCCTGCTGCTGGCCTGTGCGGGCGCCGACAAGGGCGGCGCCTCCCCCTCGGATTCCGGAGACGGCGGTGCCGGCGGTGCCGTCGACCTCGTAGACGATGTGCCGGCGGGAGAGAGCCGGGCCGGGGTGATCACCGACGAGGCCGCCCTGCAGGGCGGGATCTCGGCCGAGGGCCGGGCCGGTGATCTCATGCTCAAGAACGACCGGGTGCAGTTCGTCGTGCAGGGGCTGCGCGACGGCAACTACTACATCGGCGAGGCGGGCGGGATCATCGACGCCGACCTGGTGCGGCCCTACGGGGTGCCGGGGCGTGACATGCTCGACGAGCACGCGCCCATGGCCACCGTCGCCCGCATCGTGGACGCCGAGTCGGTGGTGGTGATCAATGACGGCCTGGATGGTGGTGCGGCCATCGTGCGCGCCGAGGGACCGGTGGTGCCGCTGGCTCTCATCCAGGGGGCGGTGGAGAGCGATGCCATCGTCCCGGCGGTCGATGCCCGGGTCGAGACCGACTACATCCTCGAGCCGGACTCCTGGCTCCTGCGCATCGAGTCGCGGATCACCTGGGCGGACGGCGACCAGGCCATCGAGCCCGGGGACCTGGCCCTGGTCGCCTTCGAGGTCGGCGACATCTGGCGCCCGGGCCGGGGCTTCGACGAGGACGCCGACGCTGCCTCGTCCTGGGTCGGGATGCTCAGCAAGGAGAACGACCTGGCGATCGGCCTGTTCCCGGAGGGGGATGCCTTCTCGGAGAGCCCGCTGCAGTCGGTGCTGGAGCAGGTGGGCCAGATCATCGCCGGCATCCAGCCCGCGACGGAGGTCACCGCCGGGGACCAGGTCGAGTTCCGGCGCTACTTCGGTGTGGGCCCGGACCTGGCCACGATCCAGGCGGAGTGGCTGGCCCGGCGCGGGGTGCCGGTGGACGAGATCGAGGGGACGGTGCGGACCCCCGACGGCGACGCCGTCCCGGGCGCGCGGGTGCACCTGCGCGATGTCGACGGGGGACCGGTGGCGGTCGCGGTCACCGGGGCCGATGGCCACTTCCAGGCCGCGGTGCCCGAGGGTTCGGTCCACGACCTGGTGGCGACCGGCCGGGGCGATGGCCGTATCTGGGGGGTGGCGCCGGGTGCGGGCTGGAGCGGCCCCTATGCCACCGACAACGTCAACCGGGTCAGCATGGACAGCCTGTTGGCCGGCAGCAGCGGCCCGTGGGCGGCGCGGGGCTATGGCGTGTCGGCGCCGGTGTCGTGGGACGGGCAGCCGGTGGAACTGGAGCTGACCCCCCCGGCGACCCTGGTGATCACCACCGACGATCACGGTCCGGCCTTCGTGGCGGTCGAGTTTGCCGGCGACGACCCCGCCGCCGGCCAGGTCGAGGCGGCCGACCGGCGGATCACCCCGCCGCGCCCGGACGGGCATGCCGCCCATGGCTACCTGGGCTCGACCCTGCTGCAGATCCCCGTCGAGCCGGGCAGCTACGAGGTGCTCGTGCATCGAGGGCTCCGCTACGAGCCGGACGCGCACGCGGTGGAGGTCGGCGCGGGGGAGCGAGTGGAGATCGAGGCGTCGGTGCAGCGGGCCTACGAGACCCCGGGGGTGCTCGTCGCCGATCCGCACCAGCACGCCGCACCGAGCAACGACGCCTCGGCGACGATGGAGCAGCGCCTCCTGACCACTGCGGCCCACGGCATCGACATCCACTTCGGGACCGATCACGACCACGTCGTGGACTATCGGCCGCTCGTCGAGGCCCTGGGGCTCTCGCCGTGGCTGGCCAGCGTGGTCGCCGACGAGGTGAGTCCCCCGTCGCGGGGCCACCTCAACGCCTACCCCCTGGAGGAAGCCCCCGACGAGCCCAACCACGGCGCGGTCCGGTGGTGGACCGATTGGCGGGAGCTGGGAGACACCGAGGGGCTGTTCGCCGCGATCCGGGGGATGATGGGCGACGGCGGCGGCATCATCCAGGTCAACCACCCGACCAGCAGCGGGATGGTCAACGCCGCCGGCTACAACATGTCCACCGGCACGGTGTCGGCGGACAAGTGGAGCGATGACTTCGACGCCATGGAGCTGCTCAACAGCGACACCCACGACGACTACTTCCCCTACTACCTCGACATGGTCGCCCGCGGCCTGGAGCCCACCCCGGTCGGGGTCAGCGACGTCCACGGTCCCGACGGCCCCATCGGGCGCAACGTCACCTTCATCGACCTCGGCACCGATGATGTCCGCAAGTTCCGGGACAGCGACCTGGTCGACGCCATGGCGGCGCACGCCACGGTGGTCAGCCACGGGCCGTTCATCGACGCCCGGATCGGCGGGGAGTGGGCCCCCGGCCGGACGGTCACCGGTCCGGTCGAGGTCGCGGTGCAGGTCCTGGGGCCCAGCTTCGTCCGGGTGGATTCGCTGGAGATCTGGCGAGACGAACAGCTCGTGGAGACGCTCGACGTGACCGGGGACCCGCCGCTGCAGCTCGACACCACGGTGACCCTCGATCCCGACACGGACGCCGCCTACGTCTTCGTTGCCACCGGGGCGCAGGGCATGGACCCGGTCTACCCGGGGCGCAGCCCGTGGGCGATGACCGCGGCGCTGCGGGTGGATGGTGACGGCGACGGCGCCTGGACCCCGCCCAAGCCGCCCCTCACGCGAGATTAGCCTCGGCTGTGGCCAGCCGGTGGGCTGCGGCGACCCGGCGGGCTGTGCAGAAACTTCGTCCCGCGCCCTCGCGGCTGGCCGGGCCGGGAGGGTGTCGTTACCGCCACGCTGCCGACCTCCGGTCCGGGTCGGCCCCGATGTGCTACGGACCCGGCCCCCTTCGGAGAACCCATGCGTGCCCTGACCCTGTCCCTGCTCCTGCTCCCCCTGGCCGCCGGCTGCGGCGACGTCGACGAGCCGAGCACCGACGCACCGGCCACGAAGCCCTCGACGGAGGCCCCCGCCGGACCATCGGCCAAGGCCGGTGCCGACGCGCCGGGTGCCGCCGCCTACGAGCCGGCCAACGATCCGCTGGTCGGCGGCCCCTACCCGGCCATCCTGCTCGCCGAGGCCTGGTTCACCAAGGAGAACGGCAAGCCCGTCCCCGGGCCCGCTCGGCTGGAGATCTTCCGCAAGACGCCCGACGGTTGGCAGCGCAGTCGCCTCGAGGACCCGGACAGCAACGTCTTTCACAAGGTGATGCCCTACGACGGCGGCCTGCTGTCCATCGGCGCCGAGAAGGCCATGGTCAAGCTGTGGAAGCAGGTCGACGGCAAGTGGCAGGCCACGACGCTGTGGGAGCGGAACTGGGGGGGGCGGTTCCAGCGGATGCGGGACATCGAGATCGGCGACGTCGACGGCGATGGCAAGGACGAGTTCGTGATCGCCACCCACGACAGCGGCGTGGTGGCGGTGATCGAACCGGAGCTGGCCGACGGAACGGGCAAGGGCGTCACCGAGATGGACCAGGAGCCGGACACCTTCGTCCACGAGGTGGAGATCGGCGACCTCGAGGGTGACGGCAAGCTGGAGTTCTTCGTCACGCCGTCCGAGCGCAACAAGGCCAACCAGTCCCAGGCCGGCATGGTCGCCATGTACCGCTACCAGGATGGCAAGTACGTCCGGACGATCATCGAGGATGAGCCCGGCACCCACGCCAAGGAGATCCTCGCGGCGGACCTGGATGGCGATGGGAAGTCGGAGTTCTTCAGTGTCTTCGAAGCGGAGACCGACGCCAACAAGCAGGTGGTCAAGCCGGTCACGATCCGGCAGTACCGGCTCAACGCCAGCGGCGGCTTCGACAAGACCGACATCATGACCATCGATGATCGCCAGACGCGGTTCCTGGTACACGGGGACTTCGACGGCGACGGACGAGAGGAGCTGGTCGCCGCGGCCATGAAGTCGGGGCTGTGGTTCCTCGACAGCGAGGACGGCGTCACCTGGACCAAGACGCTCATCGACGACAAGTCCAGCGGGTTCGAGCACGCCTGCTACGTGGCCGATCTCGACGAGGACGGCGTGCCGGAGCTGTACGTCGCCGCCGATGATCAGCGGGAGGTGCGGGTCTACACCTACGACCGGTCCAGCGGGACGTGGAGCAAGGAGGTCATCGGCCGGCTCGACGCCAGCACCATCACCTGGAACATCGTCAGCGCCAGGCTGTGAGCGGACGAGCGGGGGGGCTTCCGGTGTGGACCGGCCTGGCGCAGGGTCCGGAGGGGTGATGCGTCGGCCCTTCGTCCCCATCGACGCCGCCCTGCTGCGGGCGGTGTCCCCCGGTTGGGCAGGGGCGCTGCGAGCCGTCGACGACGGGCCGCTGGATTTCGCGGCGGCCGCTCGACAACACGCCGACTACGCCCGGGCGCTGGTCCAGGCCGGCGTGGCGGTGACCGTGCTGCCGGCGGACCCGCGCCAGCCCGATTGCTGCTTCATCGAGGACACCGCGGTGGTGGTCGGGCGACACGCCCTTGCCACCCGACCGGGGGCCGCCACGCGCCGGGGCGAGGTGTCGCCGGTGGTCGACGCCCTCGTGTCGGTGGGCTGCATCGTGCACCGGATGGGACCCCCGGCCACGCTGGAGGGCGGCGACGTGCTCCGGGTCGGCGACGTGCTCTACGTGGGTCTCTCCCAGCGGACGAACCGGGCGGGTGTCGAGGCCCTGGCCGCGGTGGCGGCGCTCGAGGGGTTGGTCGTGAAGCCGGTGGAACTGGGGGACGCCATGCACCTCAAGGGGGGGGTGACCCTGGCCGACGCGGACACGGCGGTCGTGGACGCCGACGTCGTCGACCCGGCGCAGGTGGCCGGCTGGGGCCTGTCGGTGATCGAGGCCGCCGAGCCGGTCGGCGCCAACGTGCTGGCCCTGGGCCGGGGGCGGGTGCTCGTTCCCGCCGAGGCGCCGGCCACGGCGGAGCGACTCCGCCGGCGGGGGCTTGCCGTGCGAACCGTCGAGGGCGCCGCCCTGCACCGGGCCGACGGCCGCCTGACCTGCCTGTCGCTGCGGCTGCCGCGGCCGGGGGGGTGGTGCGCGTAGGCCCGGCGGGCCCGGCTGACGCCGGACTCGTTCGCGGTTCAGGGCGCCTCGTCGGCCATCGGTCCGTCCACGTCGACCACCTGGAGATCGTCGGTCGACTCGTCCTGCGGGACCGCGCGACGCTGCCACCCTTCCAGCTCGGACGAGATGTTGGCCAGGTCGTCCTGGGTGACCTCCTGGGGCGGGGTCGGCGTGGAGTCGGTCGCGGTGACGGGTCCGCCGGTCAGCTCTCGGATCCGCATGTTTCCGCGGGATAGCTGGTCGGTCATGCTGGACAGGAGCAGGCGGCGCAGGGTCCGGCCGGTGGCGTCGGGCGCGGTGATCAGGCGCTGGTAGCACTCGCGATCGAGCACCACGACGGTCACGATGCCCTCCGACGTGCAGGTCGCCGAGCGGGGTGAGCCGTCGACCATGGCCATGTGCCCGAAGATGGAGGGGGCGGCCATGGTGGCCACCCGCCGGGGCTTGCCCTGGAAGTCGGACTTGATGACCGACACGCGCCCGTAGGTGAGGATGTACATGCAGGTCGCCGGGTCGCCCTCCGAGCAGATCGTCTGGCCGTGCTCGAACTCCATGCGGTAGCCGGCGTCCAGCAGCCCCATGATCCCCTCGACCTCGGCCCCGGGGAAGGGGTACTGCTTGATGAGCCGCAGGGCCTGCATCCGGGTTTCTTCAGGCAGCATGTCAGTTCCCTCCGAACAGGCGTCGCAGGTTGGCGAGCAGGTTGGACCGTCCATCGGATCCGGTGGCCGTTCGGCCGGGACTGGCGGAGGACTCCTTCCAGGCCTGCATCAACGCGCGATTGGTGCTGCGGATCCGCCGAGCCAGCGAACCGAGGAGGTAGCCCTCCAGGGCGACGATGGCCCGGTTGTCTCCACCGCGTTCGAGCAGGGCGCCGGAGATGATCAGCCCGCGGCTGGGCTGCAGCGCCGATACGGTCGCGTTCCGGTGTCCCTGGGGATGGAAGAGGGCCTGTTCACCGACGACCTCGCCGGGGCCGATCTCGCCGACCCGGCGAACCGCTCCCCCGGACTCGACCGCCGCCTCCAGGCGCCCGGAGACGACCAGGATGGCGACATCGGCCGGCTCCCCCTGCCGGAAGACCACCGACCCGGCCGGAAAGTCATGGGGAGGAGCCAGGGCCACCAGCTCCTCGATGTCGGCGCGGGGGACGGCGCGAAAGACATAGAGTTGACTGATGAGATCGACGTCGTTCATGACCCACCGGGTTGTTGGGGGAGGCTGCGGACAGCCCGAAACGGGGGGAGAAGGAGGCGCTGTGGGAGCCGATTCGAGCGCGATGATGTCATAGTCGGTCCGGCGCCACAAATCGGCGATGTGTCGGGCCGGGACCGGGCGCCGCGTCGGGACCGGGCTCCAGACTAGTTGTTCTCCAGGTCGACGTGCTGGGCGTCGGGCACCTGCTGGCGGATCTCCTCCTCGATCCGGTCGATCTCGTCTCCGAGCCTCTCGACGATGTGCTCGCCGTACTCGACGAGGAACGCGCGCAGGTCGTCGGGCGTCGCCAGTGCTGCGTGCAGCGCGTCGACGTCGTGTTCCGCCAGCCAGCGTCGGGCCAGTTCCTCGCCGTCGAACTCGACCTCGGCCTTGAACCGGATGTGGTCGGGACCGATGACGGTGGCCTTGACGTCATGCACGGATTCGACCGATGGCTGCTGTTGGAGCACGGCGAGCACCTGCTGCTGCAGCTCGGGGCGGACGGCGCGGCCGAGGAGGTAGTCCATGTTCTTGCGGACCAGGAAGACGGCCACGGCGCCGAGGAGGACGCCGATGATGATGCTGCCCAGGGCATCCCACACCGGCGAGCCGGTCGCCATGGTGAGGCCGACCGCGATGGCGGCGACCAGGACCCCGATCACCGCGGCCCCGTCTTCGAGGAGCACGGCCACCCCCATGGGGTCGGGGCCTTCCCGGGTGTACCGCCACAGCGTCATGCCGGCCTCCCGCGCCTGGTGCCGCACGGCGCGGGTGGCGACGACGAGCGTGCCCCCCTCCACCACCAGCGCCACGGCCAGGGTGGCCAGGGCCCAGCCTCCACCCTCCACCTCGTCGGGGTGGAGCAGCGAGTGGATCCCGTGGTACAGGGTGACGCCGGCGCCGAGGAAGAAGATGCCGACCGCGCTGACCAGGGCCCAGGCGAAGCGGGCCCGCCCGAAGCCGTAGGGGTGGTCCGGGTCGGGATCGCGTTCGCTCATCCGGATCCCGACGGCCAGGAGCCCCTGGTTCATGACGTCGGCGGCGCTGTGGATGCCCTCGGACAGCATGGCCCCGCTGCCGGTGGCGGCGAAGGCGGCGAACTTGGCCAGCATCACCAGGGCGTTGCCGGCGATGGCGGTGTGGACCGCAGCCTTGCTGGATGCCATCGGCTCTCCATGGAGGAACGGGGTGGGGGTGCCGCCTATCCCGAGGCGGATCTACCGCAGGCGTGGTGCCGTACAGCCACGATTGCGGCGTGGGTGGGGTCCGCCGGCGGCAGATCACCCGAAGATCCTGTCGTCGCCTGCGTAATCGGCGAGTGGCACACCCCTTGCGTCAGGGAGGGATGCCCATCCCGGGCACCCACGACCCAGGAGGTCCCATGTCCGTCATCCTGTCCGTCACCACCATGGCCCTGCTGGCCTGCTCCACCGCCGATCCCGAGGTGCCGAGGCCGGTCGTGCTCGCCACCGAGCCGGTGGACCAGGCGCCGTTGCCGGCCTCGGCTGCGCCGGAGGTCGACCGGCCGATGCCCGACGAGCCGTCGAGTCCCGGCGAGTCGTCGTTGCCCGGGGAGCAGGTCTCCGCGGGCCCCACCACGGCGGCCTCCGCCGGTGCGGGCTCCCCCGCCCTCCCCGCGCCCACGGGCGAGGTGTGCACCGGCCAGGGGTGCGAGACCACCACCATCACGGTGCGTCCGGGCGAGAGCCTGCACCTGCTGGCCTCGCTGGCGTCGGTGACCCCGGAGGAGCTGGCCTCGCTCAACGGCATGGAGGTCACCGATCCCCTCGTCGCGGGCGCGCGCATCGCGGTGCCCGTCGGCCCGCTGGGTCCCGACGGGCTCGACGAGGCCCGCCGGGCCGCTGCTCGCGAGCGGCTGGACCGGTACGTGGCCGCCCGCGGCGGTGAGGTCGGCCGGACCCTCCGGCAGGTCCGGACCGGCGAGACCGCCTGGTCCATCATCCACGACGACGCCGACATCCCCATGTGGGTCCTGGCGGCCTGCAACCCCGACGTGGACCTCGACCGGCTGCGGGCCGGAGACCTGCTGGTGATCCCGCTGTTCGGAGATCGCCTGGCCGAAGCGGGGCCGGCGGGTGCGGCCGGGACGGGGATGCCGGGTGAGGGCTCCCCTGCCCGTTCCACCGACGTCGCCGTGGTCGCCGAGGTGTCGTCGGCGTCCCGTTGACCGGTGGCGCCGACCGACGGTCCGTGCGCATCGGGTCGCGGCCGCGATACACGGCCGAGGCGGAACCGGAGCGCATGGACATCGCCCTCGTCATCGTCGGCTTCCTGAGTCTCCTCGCGGGGGGGGAGCTGCTCGTTCGCGGGGCGACCCAGCTCGCGCGGTTGTTCGGCATGAGCCCGCTGCTCATCGGGCTGACGGTGGTGGCCTGCGGCACCTCGGCGCCCGAGCTGGCGGCGAGCCTGTCGGCCGCGTTCCAGGGCGTGCCGGAGGTGGCGCTGGGCAACGTGCTGGGCTCGAACACCGCCAACGTGGGCCTCATCCTCGGTATCGCGGCGTTGATCCGGCCGGTGGGGGCGACCCCGGGGCTGTTCCGTCGCGAGCTGCCGCTGATGATCTTCGTCGTGGCCCTGCCCATCGCCCTGTACTGGAACGGCTACCAGGGGCGCATCGAGAGCGCCGCCCTGCTCCTGCTCCTCGGCAGCTACCTGAGCGTCCTCATCCGGGAGGCCCGGCGCAACCGGAATGGAGGCATCGAGCTGGACGGGATCGAGGACCTGCCGCCGCCCGCCCCCTTGTGGATGGCCTTGCTCACCGCCGTCGCCGGCGGGCTGGTGCTGGCCGGCGGGGCCTGGATGCTGGTTCGCGGTGCGGTCAACATCGCGGCGGCCCTGGGGGTGCCCGACCGGGTCATCGGCCTGACCCTGGTGGCCCTCGGCACCAGCCTGCCGGAGCTGGCCGCCAGCGCGGTCGCCGCCTACCGTGGACACTCGGCAATGGTGCTGGGCAACGTCATCGGCTCCAACATCTTCAACGTGCTGGCCATCCTCGGAGCGACGGGGCTGGTGAAGCCGCTGGTGGTGGACCCGGTCGCCAGCCAGGGCGACGAGCTGGTGGCGGTGGGCTTCACGCTGCTGTTGCTGCCCTTCCTGGCGATCTTCAAGGAGGTCGGGAGGCTGCCGGGACTGTTGCTGGTGTTCCTGTACGGTTGCTACGTGTTCTTCCTGTTCGGCGGGCGGTTCGGCGCGGCCTGACCCGGGTTCGCCGCCCCGTCGCGGTCGGCCTGTTTGCCGCTACCAGGGCACCTCCCACCGTCCGCCGCCCGCCGGGACGAGGAAGGCCCGGTTGGGATGGGGGGACCACCGCACCGCCCCGCTCCCATCCAGCCCGTCCCCCTCCACCACCACGAGCTTGCCTTCGAGTACGGCGCCGGCTGGCATCGTCAGGGTGGCCGTCCAGCCGTCGGGGCCACGGGTCAGGGGGATGGCGTGCGCCGGATCCCAGCCGCCCAGCTCGGGGTTGGCGCCGACCAGTCGCAGCGCGCTCCCGGGGGCGACGCCGGTGGCGT
>RFKJ01000217.1 GCA_003694325.1 Deltaproteobacteria bacterium | reverse complement strand
GGGGTGCCCGGGGAGGGCGGGGACCTCCCCGGGCACGGGGGAGGCGCTCAGAAGCCGGCCTGCATGCGCAGGAAGACGCCGTGCACCGGCGTGTCCGGTGCCGATTCCACGGTGGACCGTTCGTAGGTCGCGGCGGCGAGGACCTTCTTGTAGAACTTGTGGGAGACGCCGCCGATGATCCGCATCTGGGCGTCGTTGTCCACGCTGGTGTCCGGATCGTAGCGATCCATCCGGCCGATCACGTTGACCAGGTCCAGCTTGCCGACCATCAGGGTCGCGGCGATGCCCGAGCCGCTCAGGTCGCCCTGGCTCTCGCCGTAGTACTCGCCCCAGGCCCGGGCCCATTCCATCTTGAAGCCGACGGAGCCGGCGTACTGGATGCGGGGGTCGCCGTCGGGGACGCCGCTGTAGGAGATGAAGCCGGAGATGGGCAGGGTGAGGTCTTCGTTGCTGGCCAGCGGGTCGACGCTGACCCGGGCCTGCACCGTCTTGCCGGCGTCGACCTCGGGGCCGCCGTAGCCTTCGCCGTTGACCGCCGAGAGCTGCCAGTCGACGAGGCCGTCGGCGTGCTTGCCGAGCACGTGCAGACCCAGGTCCGCGGAGTGCAGCCGCTTGAAGTGGTCGGTCATCGCCTTGGCGACGAAGCGATGGCCCGTGAAGTCGTCGTAGTAGCCGATCCAGGGCGTGCCGGCCGAGCCGATGCGGAGCTTGACGCCGTCGACCGGGGTCTTCCACTGCAGGTAGGCGTACTTGACGAACACCTTCAGCTTGGTGTCCTCCGGCACCGCCACCGACGAGGTCGCGCCGGTGGTGGGGTCGACGACGTCGACGCTGTAGCTCTTCTCCCGGCCGATGTCGGTGGTCAGGCGGACGAGCAGGTCGTCGTTGAGCCGGGCCTTGGTGGTGAAGTAGAACCGATCGAAGTCGAAAGCGTTGGCGCCGTCGGCGCCGTCCGTCAGGTCGTAGCCGTAGTGGAAGTAGGTCTTGCCGCTGAACTTGATGTCCGGACCGTCGTCGGAGGCGAAGGCGGGGCTGCCGACGATGGCACCGACCAGCAGGGCGGCGGCGGGGATGGCTGACCGTGCGAACGAAGAGCGGGACATGTGGGTCCTCCTTGGTGGGTGGATCTCCTAAGCAAATCCCGCGCCACCCACGCCCAGTACCCGGCCAGCACCCGAAAACCGGCTCCCGCGGCCGACGATCCACCCACCGCGCCCCAGCCCCCCTCTCGCGGTCACGCTACCTGCCGGTAGCATCGCCCCCGGGTTCTCTGTTACCCGGAGGTAGCAACCTGGAGCCGACCATGGCCGAGCCCCCCGACCGCGTCGCAGTCGAGCAGGTCGACGGCTGGTCCGAGTGGACGGCGGTCCGGGTTTCGGCCGCGTCCACGGCCCAGGCGACGGCCATGTTGCGGGTGCCGGGGGATGGGCTGGCCGGAGACCTGGGGTTCGCGGTCGTCGTCGATGGCGGGGTCCAGTGCGGGATCCTGACCCCCCGCGGGACCCCGGCGCCATCCATCCGGGCGCTCGAAGCCCTCGCCCGCCGGCACCCCGACGCGACCTGCCTGGACCCCGCCGGCTCCTCGTGGGAGCGGGCGCTGGGTGGCGTCGTCCTCCGGGGCGTCGACTTCGCAGCCATCCGGGACGCCGTGCGCGCCACCCTGTCCGACGGCCCCGACGCCGCGGCCCCACCCGGTCTCGTCGCCGCGACCGCGGCCGCCGCGCTCCGCCTGCGCTGCCTGCTGGCCCGTCACGCCGATGGTGGCCCGGCTTGGGTCCCCGAGCTGGTCGACGGCCTGCCCCCGACCTTCGACCCCACCACCTGGCGACCGGGAGACCCCGAACCCCGCGAGCTGCAGACCCGCCACCGTCCCCCCCTGGTAGACCACGGGGGTCCGCTGCCCTGGACCGAGCCGGCGTGGGCATGGCTGCAGGCCCAACCCTTCCTGGTGCGCCGACGGATCCGTCTCGCCGCCGAGGCTCGCGCCACCGCCGCCGGTGCCGAGTGGGTCGATCTGGCCACGGCCCGTGCCCGGACCACGCCATGACCGATCGCCACCCCCTGGTGTGGATCGCCATGGTGTTCATCGTCGGGCTGGTGGGCGCCTTCCTGCTGCCGCACCTGTTGGTGGACGACCCGACGGCCGACCTTCCGGTGGAAGACCCGGCCATCGTCGTCGCCGAGTCGCCATCCACGCCCCCGGTCGCCCGGGTGCTGCTCTCCGCGATCTGGGGACCGGCCTCCGGCTACGAGCGGGTCCGGCCCTTCATCGCCTGCATCGAAGAAGAGCTGGCCGGCCCGGTCCAGCTCGTCCAACGCCAGACCTATGCCGAGGCGAACTCCCGGATCGCCAGCGGAGACATCGACATCGCGCTGATCTGCACCGGAGCCACCGACGATCCCGAGGTCCGCCGGCAGATGGACGCGCCGTTCCGGCTGCGGTTCGACCAGGGAGGTGTGTACCGGTCGGTGGTCATCGTCCGGACCTCCGATCTCGCCTCCGACATCGAGGACCTGCGCGGCAGCTCGATGGCCTGGGTCGACATCGACTCCTTGACCGGGTTCATCGCGCCCCACGTCGAGCTGTCGCGCCTGGGACTGGACGCCGACACCTTCTTCGGGCCCACCACCTTCACCCATGGACACGACCGGTCGATCCGGTCGGTGGCCCAGGGCCTGGTGCGAGCGGCTGCGGTCGACGAGGAGGTCCTGGCTCGTTCCTCCCTGGCCGACCAGGTCCGGGTCGTCTGGCGCTCGCCGCCGTACCCCGCGCCACCGGTGCTGACCCGCCGGGACCGGCCCGACCTGGTCCAGGCGCTCGCAGCCATCGCCGACCGCCCCGAGTGCTTCGCCGGCCTGGGGGCCCGGGGCCTCGTGCCCGCGCAGTGGTCCGACTACGACTTCCTGTCCGGGCTGCTGAAAGAGACGCGCTGATGCTGCGCCCACGCTCGCTGCGGCACCGCTTCACCCTCGTCATGCTCACCGCGTCGATCTCCTTCGGGATCGC
>RFKJ01000216.1 GCA_003694325.1 Deltaproteobacteria bacterium | reverse complement strand
GCGTGGTGGTCGGCGGGGGGCTCAACGAAGCCTCCGGCGACACCGCCGTGGTCGCCGGTGGCAGCTCCGGCGATGCCATCGGCCGGTGGAGCACGGTCAGCGGCGGCCAGCTCGGCCGGGCCGAAGGCGAGGGCAGCACCGTCACCGGGGGCCAGGACAACGTCGCCAGCAACGCCGCCAGCGCCGTCCACGGCGGGCGGCGCAACACCGCCAGCGGGGCCGCGGCGGTGGTAGTGGGCGGCGCCGACAACGTCGCCAGCGGAGACCACAGCGCGGTGCTCGGCGGGGACGAGGTGGTGGCCGGCGCCGACGGTGAGACCGCGCCCTGACGGAGCGGGGTGTCCCCCGCGGCAGAGTCACCACACCGGTTCCACGCAGCAAGCGGTGCCCCGGCCCCCGACCCGGGCGTCGCGCTCGCGGTCTCGCGCCAGGTCAGCCCGGTGCGCGGTCGGGATCGTGGAACCGCCGTCCGCGGGTCGGCGTCAGCTTGGCGAGACGCTGCGAAGGCCCTCGTCACCCGGCTGCTCACGGTGGGGTGGTTTCCCCGGCCGGGTGCAGCCGCTACACCGCCTCGCCCACGAAGCGCCGCGCCCGGTGGGCCAGGCCGTAGATCGTCTCGCTGGGGTTGACCCCGAGCGCCGTCGGCAGCACCGAGCCGTCGACGATGAACAGGTTGTCGACGCCGTGCATGCGGTGGTCGGTGCCGACGACGCTGGTCTCCGGGTCGGGGCCCATGGCGCAGCCGCCCATCTGGTGGGCGGTGAACACCGACAGGTCGTGCGCCCCGTAGCGCCGGGCATCGAGCGCCGACAGCTCGGCTTCGCTCGAGATCCGCACCGGCGGGTTGTGCAGGGTCCACACCTCGCGGGCCCCGGCGGCGAGGTGGACCCGCACCAGGGCCTCGTGGGCCGCGCGGAAGCCCTCGGCGAGGGCAGGGGTGAAGGGGTAGCGCAGGCCGATACGGCCATCGCGGCGGATCCGCACGCGGCCCCCGTCGTCTCCGGGCAGCAGGCCGTCCACCTGCAGGGAGATGAGCCCGGCGAAGTGGGGGAGCTGTTGCATGAACCGGGCCTGGTCGAGCCCCATCTGGCTGCCCGGCAGGCTGGCCAGCATGGGTTGCATGGGCGCGGCCTCCATGAAGAAGCCCAGCCTGTCGGGGCCGCGGTCGATGAACTGGTGGCTGCCGGCGGACTGGGGGGCGCCGTAGTACCCGGCGACTTCGTCGTCGTAGCGGCCGACGACCACCGTCACCGGGTGCAGGAAGGTACGCCGTCCGACACGCCCGCCGCCGTCCATCCCCGAGCGCAGCAGCAGGGCGGGGCTGTTGATGGCGCCGCCGGACAGCGCCAGCACCTTGGGCCGGACCACGACCCTGGGGCCCCGAGGCCGGCCGGTGGCCCGGTCGAGGACCTCGGCGTGGACGGCCGTCACCCGCCCATCCTCGTGCTCGATGCGACGGGCGGCGCAGTCGGCGAACAGCCGCATCCCGGCGACGACGGCGTCGGGGATGTAGGTGATGGCCATGGCCTGCTTGCCGTTGACCGGGCAGCCGGTGCCGCAGTAGCCGCTGTTGGCGCAGCCGTTGACGTTGCGCCGCATGGGCCCGGTCTGCCATCCCAGCGCCTTGCAGCCGTCGTAGAGCTTGCGGTTGTTGGCGTTGGCGCGCTCGATGGGCCAGGTGCCGATCGACAGCCGGGCCTCGACCTCGTCGAAGTGGGGGGCGAGGGTGGCGGAATCCAGTCCCTCGATGCCATGCACGGTCCGCCAGTGGTCGAGGATGCGGTCGGGCGTGCGGTAGCAGGTCGTCCAGTTCACCGTGGTCGAGCCGCCGACCGAGCGTCCCTGGAGCACGCTGATGGCGAGGTCCTCCGTCGCCCGCGTCGCCCGGTCCTGGTACAGCATCGGGTAGGCGTGTGCTTCCTGCAGGTCGAAGTCCCGGCGGGTGAACCAGCCGCCGGCTTCGAGCATCACCACGTCGAGTCCGCCTTCCGCCAGCCCGGCCGCCAGCACGCTGCCCCCGGCCCCCGACCCGACGATGCACACGTCGCAGGACAGCGCGACGTCGGCGGTGACATCCGCCCCGATCGTGATGCTGCCCTTCACGGAGCCTCCTGCCGGGGCTCGGCCGCGGGCAGCTCGTCATCCGCCGGCGCCCTCCCCTCACCCGGCGGCAGGCTGGAGCGCGGCCGCCCTTCCGCCCGTCCCATGCGCCGAAGCCGTCCCTCGGCGGCCAGGGCCTCGAAGTCGTCGGCCGGCGCCCGGGCCTGGCCGAAGTCCGGCGGCCCCGGGTAGCCCGACCAGGCATAGGTCTCCGGCTGCGCCCAGTAGGTCGCCATCACCAGCCCGCGCAGCGCCTTGTAGGCCTGGCGACGCACCAGCAGGCGGCTGTCCCGCCACGACGCCAGGATCTGCGCCTGCACCGCGGCCGGCGCGTCGGCGAAGTGGCGCGGGCGGCCGTCGAATAGCAACCCGACCAGGGCGTTGTCGAGCAGCAGCAGCACCCGGCCGAAGTCCGCGGCGTCGGCCGGGTGCATGGTCGAGAGCTGGGTGTCGATCAGCGCCGCGACCCCCAGCTCGCTGGCGGCGGGACGCCCTTCGCCCCCGGGGCACAACACGTCGGACAGCGCATCCAGCACCGTCCACGTGCGGGCGTCGAGCACCTTCAACCCCGGCGGCGGCGTACGCACCGTCGACGAGGTCAGCCCCAGCCCCGCGCCGCCCACCACCAGCAGGGCGGTCCCGACAAGCCCGGTTCGGAGGACGACACGGCGGGAGGGAACCATCGCCGGGAGACTACCGCATCCGCCGGGTCGTGTGGCTGCCGCGTTAGCCGGCGAGCATGTCGCGCGTGCTCATCCTCGGCGCCACCTCGGCCATCGCCGGCGAGGTCGCGCAGATCCTCGCTGCCCGCGGCGACCGCCTGCACCTCGTGGGGCGCAACCCCGACAAGCTTGCCCGGCTGGTGGCGACCCTGCCCACCGGCTGCTGCTCCCAAGAAGCCGCCGACCTGGCCGACCTGCCCGCCAACGCCGGGGTCGTGGACCGCGCGCTGGCGGCGCTGGGAGGGCTCGACCTGGTGCTCATCGCCCACGGCGACCTCGGCAACCAGCTCGTCAGCGAGCGGGACCTCGCCGAAGCCGACCGCATCGTCACCGTGAACCTCCGCTCCCCCATCTCCCTGCTGGTCCCCATCGCCAACCACCTGGAGGCCGCCGGCCAGGGCCGCATCGCCGTCATCACCTCGGTCGCGGCCGAGCGAGGCCGCCCCCGCAACTACACCTACGGCGCCGCCAAGGGGGCGCTGAACACCTACCTGCAGGGGCTGCGCACCCGCCTGAGGCCCACAGGCGTCGGCGTCACCACCATCAAGCTCGGCCCGGTCGCCACCCCCATGACCGAGGGCCACGACCGGCACCTGCTGTTCGCCACCGCCCCCGGCGTCGCCCGGCGCATCGTCGACGCCATCGACCGCGGCGCCGACGTGGTCTTCGTCCCCGGCTGGTGGGCCTGGATCATGCCCGTCGTCCGGCACCTGCCCGAAGCCGTGTTCCAGCGTCTGGCGGTGCTGTCGGGGCGGTGAGGCGCAGGTAGCCGGCGGCCTCCATCACCCCGCGGACCGTGTTCACCGCCACGTTCACCCCCCCGGTGCCGGAGCTGGTAGCGGATCGGGCTGGGGCCCAGGCCGCGGTGCTCGTGCCACAGG
>RFKJ01000215.1 GCA_003694325.1 Deltaproteobacteria bacterium | reverse complement strand
TCCCGAGGCCACATCGATGCATCGACTGATCCTGCTGACCCTCCCCCTCCTCGTGACCGCCTGCGGCGACAAGGGCACCGACGACACCGGCGGTGGCGGTGACGGCGGCAGCGCCGACGGCGGCAGCGCCGACGGCGGCAGCAACGACGGCGGCAGCAACGACGGCGGCGCCGTCGACCTCGCCACCAACCTGTCCTGGCGGCTGCACGACGACATCGAGAGCCTGGCCTACGTGAGCTGGGACCAGGGCGCCACCGCCACCATGCACGTGGAGTACAGCTTCGACGACGGCGACTGGCTGCAGAGCCCGCCGCGGGAGTTCACCGGCGGCGAGCGGGCCGAGCAGATCCTGGTGGGCATCCCCTACGGCTACACCGCCGAGTGGCGGGTGGTGTCCGACGACGACGGGACCGTGGTCGACGGCGATCCCATCACCGTCGGCGACCTGCCCGAAGGCCTGCCCCTCGGCGAGGTGCTGACCGCCGATCCGCTCCACTGGCTGCCCGAGGGCAGGTACCTGCTGACCAGCATCAACGAGCGCACCGGCGGTTGGCGGGGCGGCACCTACTGGACCTTCATCATGGACCGCGAGGCGCGCCCGGTCTGGGCCCACAAGACGCCGGCCAGCCACTGGACGCTCTACGCCCAGCTCTCCCAGGACGGCACCTACTTCATGTGGGACGAGCAGACCTACTGGTCCGACTACGACGACGGCGCCGGCTCGTCGGTCCACCGCACCTACCTGGACCAGGAGATCGACGAGATCGGCACCAACGGCCTGCACCACACCTTCGTCCAGCTCCCCGACGGCAAGACCCTGGTCTGGGGCAGCCAGAACCACGGCGGCGGCGAAGCCCTGGTCGAGATGAACATCGACGACATGAAGGAGCGGATCATCTGGACCTGCCAGGATGACTGGCCCCGCGTCAGCTACTGCGAGTCCAACGGCCTGTTCTACGACGTGAAGACCGACAGCTTCCTGTACAGCTTCTACACCAACAGCAGCCTGGTGAACGTCGACCACGCCAAGGGGACCAGCCTGTGGTGGGCCGGGACCGTCCCGGGAGGCTACGCCTTCGACCCCGAGGATTCGCAGTTCGAGTGGCAGCACGGCGTCAGCTTCACCGCCGACCGGACCCTGCTGGTGTCCACCGAGGCCCGCAACGACAGCGGCTACACGACCATGGTTCGCGAGTACGAGGTCGACCACGACGCCGAGACGCTGCACCAGGTGTGGAGCTACGATCCCGACATCTACGCCAGCACCAACGGCGACGCCTGGCGGCTGGACAACGGCAACACCCTCCACATCATCGGCTCCGCCGGCTACGTGGCCGAGGTGGATGCCGACGGCAACTTCGTGTGGCTGGTCGACTACGGCGGCAGCCACCTCATGGGACGCGGCGAGTACATCGAGGACCTCTACACCCTGGTCGCTCCCACCGAGTGAGTTCCCGTCGCGCCCGGTGCCGGGCGCGGCACTGCGAGGATCCGTGGCCGGCCTCCCCCCGCTGCTGCTGCTGAGCACCGTCCTGATCGCCTGCGTCGGCGACCCCGACTCCCCGCTGGGATCGGCGACCGACGACAGCGGCGACACCCAGCCGACCAACGGCTCCCGCTACGCCGACAGCCTCGACTGGCGCCTGCACGACGACATCGGCAGCATGGTGATCGTGAGCTGGGAGCAGAAGCTCCCGGCGACCATGCACGTCGAGTACAGCTTCGACGACGGCGACTGGTTGCAGACCCCGCCCCGCAGCTTCGGGCTCGGTCACGCCGAGCAGCTCGTGGTGGGGATCCCCTTCGGGACCGACGCCCGCTGGCGGGTGGTGGCCGACGACGGCGAGGCCGCCGATGGCGCGATGATCACCACAGCCCCCCTGCCAACGGGGCTGCCCGAGGGGGAGGTCCGGGTCAGCCGACCCGATGCCTGGCAGCCCGAGGACCGGTACCTGCTCACCAGCATCAACCAGGAGACCGGCGGCTGGCACAGCGGCACCTACTGGACCATCATCATCGACCGGCAGGGGCGGACGGTGTGGGCCCACCCGGCGCCCGACCACCACTGGACGCTGTTCGCCCAGGTGTCTCAGGATGGCCGCACCATCCTGTGGGATGAAGCCACCTACTGGGCCGACTACGACGGAGGGGCCGGCTCGTCGGTCCACCGCACCTACCTCGACGAGGAGATCGACGAGATCGCCACCCCGGGCCTGCACCACAGCTTCGTCCAGCTCCCCGACGGCCAGACGCTGGTCTGGGGCAGCCAGTACCACGGCGGCGGCGAGGCCCTGGTGGAGCGGACCATCGGCGACGACGAGGAACGGGTGCTGTGGACCGCCGCCGACGACTGGCCGGGTGTCGACGACTGCGAGTCCAATGGCCTGTTCTACGACGCCGAGACCGACACCTTCCTCTACAGCTTCTACACCAACAGCAGCATCGTGTCGGTCGATCACAAGACCGGACGGAGCCTGTGGTGGGCCGGCACCGTCCCCGATGGATACGCCTTCGACCCCGAGCTGTCCCAGTTCGACTGGCAGCACGGGATCTCCTACACCGCCGATCGCACCCTGCTGGTGAGCACCCGGGCCTACGGCAAGACCGGCAACACCACCATGGTCCGCGAGTACGAGGTGGACGCCGACCACGCCACCCTGCGCGAGGTGTGGAGCTACGACCCCCACATCCACGCGACCACCAACGGCGACGCCTGGCGGCTGGACAACGGCAACACCCTGCACCTGCTCGGATCCGCCGGCCAGGTCGTCGAAGTCGATCCCGACGGCGAATTCGTCTGGCAGGTGGACTTCAACGGCACCTACCTCCTCGGGCGCGGCGAGTACATCGACGACCTCTACAGCCTGGTATCGCCGCAGGGCTGATCCCCGGGTCACGACGGGCGCCGGCCGACCTGCGGGAGGCCCGGCCCTTCCCGGTGCCGACACCCCCGTTGCAGGAAATGGGTGCGAAAAAAGTTTCGCACCCCCGATCGGTTTGGATTACCCTTCGTGACGCGACCTGGCCGCTCGGCCAGGCATCCTGAACAACAACTCGTCACAGCGTCGCCGCAACCTGGACTCTCAGCGTGCGCCCGGCGCGGAGGGTTCCATGAAGGTCGCCGACCTGTGGTCCTGGGCTGCGTTTCCCGGCACCGTCATCGCCAGCCTCGCGGCGGTGTGGGGCCTGCAGCAGGCAGGGCTGGGGCCGGCCAACGCCGTGCTCCTGGTCACGGGACTGGTGGCGCTCGGTCTCGGCCTGGCCCAGTTCCTGGGCCGCCACGAGCTGCCCCGCGGCGGGGTCGTCGGCACCGACATCCTGCACCTGCTGCTGTCCAACGGCCTGGTCCACGGCTTCCTCAAGCTCACCCTGTTCGGGGCTGTGCTCTGGCTGACCCTGCGCCTGCAGGGAACGGTCGGCGACCTGTGGCCCCACGACCTGCCACTCCCCTTGCAGGTGCTGCTGGCCATGGTGCTGGGGGAGCTGGCCTTCTACACCGTCCACCGGGCCATGCACGAGGTGCCGCGGCTGTGGCCGCTGCACGCCGTCCACCACAGCTCGACGGTGCTCTACGTCCTGGCCGGCGCCCGCAACCACCCGCTCAACGTGCTGCTGTCCTACGCCGCCCAGTTCTTCCCGGCGATGATCCTCGGGGCCGGGGACGAGGTGATCGTCTACCTGAGCGCCTGGACCACAACCGTGGGCATGTTGCAGCACAGCGACCTGGGCCTGCGCACCGGCTGGCTGTCCTGGGTGCTGGCCACGCCCGACATCCACCGGATCCACCACAGCACCGAGCTGCCCGAGGGAAACAGCAACTACGGCAGCAACCTGCTGCTCTGGGACCACATCTTCGGGACCTTCACCCCCCCGGACCACCGCCCTGCCGCCGTCGGCATCGCCGGGGTCGACGTCCCGCCGGGCTACGTCGGCCACCTCCGGGCCCCCTTCCGGT
>RFKJ01000214.1 GCA_003694325.1 Deltaproteobacteria bacterium | reverse complement strand
CGTAGAGGTTCTTGGAGAAGCCGGCGACAAGGCTCGGCAGGCCGTCGTACATGCGGCAGTCGGCGATGAGTGCGCCGTCGACGAAGCACACCCGCCGACCCGCCTTCTTCACGCGACGGCACAGCGCCATGTCATCCACGACCTCTCCGCGGACGGAGGCCCAGCCCCCGATGGCGTCGAGGGCGTCCCGGCGGACGAGCAGGACCTGGCCGTTGGCGGCGAGAACCCGCGGATCCGCGACGGCTGGGATGAGCGCAAGCGGCAGCCAGGCGGTGTACGACAAGTGCAGCAGCGGCATCATGAGGCCCTCGGCCCACGTCGGCATCGCCTGCCGCGGTACCGCGGTCACGACATCGGCCCCATGGTCCCGGTGCAGTTCGTGGACCAGGGCGGCGACAGCCCCCGCCCGCAGTTGCACGTCGGCGTCGACGAAGAGCAGCAGGTCGTTGGTGGCGGCCGCGGCGAGCTGGTGACAGGCGTGGGGCTTGCCGACCCAGCCCGGCGGCAGGGGCGCCCCCGTCAGCACCCGCATCTGCGGGTGCCGGGCGGCGAGTGCTGCCAGGACCGCGTCGCTGCCGTCGGTGGAGCCATCGTCACAGATGATCAGCTCATCGAGCTGGTCATCCCCGCCCGAAGATCCCGCCAGGATGCTGCCCACCAACGCGGGAAGCCGGGGGGCCTCGTTCCGGGCCGGGACCAGCACGCTCACCGCGGCCCGCGGCGCCTCGGCCAACGGCACCGGTCGGCGCCACGTCCAGCGATTCACCACGACCATCGCCAGGGTGAGCACCGACGGCAGCACGACCAGCGCCGCGAGCACGACCCGATCCGCCCCCATCAGGTCCCTCCCGTCTCGGCGGTCCTGCCGGTCGTCGGAGACGCGGCCCTTCGAGACGAAGCGGCTCGAGGAGAGGCGGCCGGCGCCCCCTCGGGAAGGCGCAGCAACCGCCGCAGCCGACCCTTGCGCGGGCCCGAGAAGAGCGGCAGCCAGAACGAATCGCCCTCCGGATCACCGGCCACCCGCATGCGCACCAACGGACGCAGCCACGGCGTGTCGATCCGGCCCGGCAGCACCACCTCCCCAACGCCGGGACCACGCCGGCCGGCGAAGGAGCCCTCGATCAAGAACCGCTGGTAGAAGGGACCGTCGTCCACCACCTTCGTGGCTCGGACCTCCAGCGGGGGCCCCGACCCGTGGACCCGGAGCCGCTGGGGACGCCACGGGCCCCAGAGGCTGCGGCTTCGCGCCTCCACCTCGACCCGCACGCCGTCCTGCACGGAGGCCCGGCCACAGCGATCGATGTCGACGCGCAAGGCGCGGTCCGCGCCCTCACCCACCGGTTCCAGCGAATAGATGACCACCTCGGAATCAGGCAGGGCGAACCGAAGCCAGGTCCATCGCCGGATGCCCAGTTCCCACAGCGGCTCGGCGCTGGCATTGCCGTCGAGGTAGCCCCGACCCTGCAGATCGATGAGTGTTTCGTCGCCGTGGCGCAAGTGGACGCGCCCCCGGCCCGGCGCGAGGCGGGGAGCCCAGGCATGCCGGCCCCCAACGAGGCCGACGCGCCTCTGCCGGAGATCACAAGCGGGCCCCTGCAGCGTGATGTCGCCGACCACCCGGCGCTCGCTTCCGGGGACCTCCAGGTCGAGCCGCGCGCACAGCTCCAGTTCGCCATCCGATCCCTCGGTGAGCGTGATGCGGTTCTCCCCCAGCCTCCAGCGATCGCCAGGTTCGTCCCAGACGACCCCGCCGGGAGGCAGACGCTGGAGCAGGTAGTGGATGGGCATGCCTTCCCGGTAGACCGACACGGCCAGGGCGGGCTCGTCGGCCGGAACCGGTGGATTCCCCCGGCGCTCCCCCATCCTCCTGCGCTTGCCCACCGCCACACCGGGCAGGAATGGCAGGCCCAGGGCCCAGATCAGCACCACCCCCGAGCCCGAGTCGTCGACGAGGTCGAGGTAGTGCCAGATGAAGCCGCCAGCAGTCGCCGCGATGGCCGTGACGTCGGGGGCACCGATGGCGCCGAGCTGAATCATGGGAGTACTCCCGGCTGCTCGTTTCAGTTCAAACTTATAACAGATAATCTGCCATATGCACCCAGTTTGCATTATCTGCTCCACAAGCAGTCTGGATGGCGACGGCACGGCGCATTGCGGATACCCGGAGCTTCCAGGTCCCGCATCCCCCGCCCACCGCGCCGACAATTCATCCGCCCACTCCCGACAACGAGCCCCGATGAGCTACCGCATCAAGACCGTCGCCGAGCGCACCGGCATTCCGCGCAACACCATCGTGGCCTGGGAGCGTCGCTACGGCGTGGTGAAACCCGTCCGCGCGCCCAACGGGTACCGCGTCTATTCCGATGCAGACGTGGCTCGCCTGCAACAGGTCAAGCTCCTGCTCGACCGGGGCTTCAAGATCAGCGAGGCGATCCAACTGCTGGACCGCCCCGATCCGCTCGACACACCGGCGGCGCCGCCCCCCGATGCGCCCCGGTCGGCCATGGAGGAGCTGCTGGAACGCCTCCTCGCCTTCGATCGGCCGGGTGCGGACCGCCTCCGGGCCGGCTTCTCCACCCTGCCCTACCGGGCGGTCATCGACGACCTGCTCTCCCCGTTGGTGCGCCACGTCGGCCACGGCTGGGAGCGAGGGACCTGCACGGTGGCCCAGGAGCACTTCGCCACCGCCTGGGTCCGCGACCAGCTCTCCACCATGCTGCTCCAGCTCGGCGGCGGCCCGCCGGGCGGACACCGGGTGGCCTGCGCCACCCCGCCTGGCGAGCGCCACGAGCTGGGGCTGCTCGGCCTCGGCGTCAAGCTCGCCCTGCACGGCAACCGGGTCATCTACCTCGGCCCCGACCTGCCGCTGGAGGCGCTGGGGGCGGCGGTCGTCACCCAGGGCATCGACACGGTGCTCCTCTCCATCGTCAACCGCACCGACGCGGGCTCGTTGCGCGAGCTGGCCGACGACGTCCGCGCGGTCATCGGCGAGTCGCCTCGCCTCGTCCTCGGCGGCCCGGGGGTGCCCGAGGACATCGAGCTCGGGTGCCCCGGCGTCATCACCACGTCGGTGCCGGAGGAGGTCCTGCAGGGCTGACGGCCGGGGGGCCGTCGCCGCGGCTGCCGCCGGTGTCGGCGACCCGGGTCAGAGCAGCGCGCGCAGGGCCTCCTCGAGGTCGGGGTGGCGAAAGACGAAGCCCGCTTCGGTCAACACCTTCGGTCGGACGAGAGCCCCGGACAGCAGCAGCGCGGCCCCCATCTCCCCCAGCAGCAGCTTCACCGCCGCCGCCGGCAGCGGCAGCACGGCGGGCCGCCCGAGCACGGCCCCGAGGATCCGCGCAAGGTCGGCGTTGGTCACCGGGTGGGGGG
The DNA here is from genome assembly GCA_003694325.1 of Deltaproteobacteria bacterium. Classification (GTDB taxonomy): domain Bacteria; phylum Myxococcota_A; class UBA796; order UBA796; family UBA2385; genus J125. Next base: position 5,761 of record RFKJ01000214.1, on the reverse strand, counting down.
CGACGGCGTTGACGGCACCGGCGATATCGGTGCGGGCGAGCAGGAACCGGAACACGCCGACGAGGTCGTCGAGCGCGATCCACGACACGTACTGCCGGCCGGTGCCGACCGGTCCCCCGAGCCCCAGCCGGAACGGCCACAGCAACCGGGGCAGGGCGCCACCCTCGGGGCTCATCACCACGCCGATGCGGACCTGTACCACCCGGATCCCCGCGCTGCAGGCCGGCTGCGCGGCCGCTTCCCAGGCCTGGCAGACCTCGGCGAGGAAGCCGGTACCAGGCGGGCTGTCCTCGTCGACCCACGCGTCGCCCCGATCGCCGTAGATCCCCACCGCCGAGGCGACGATGAAGGTCCGGGGCGGCGCGGGCAGGGCGGCCAGCGCTTCGGCGAGGCGCCGGGTGCCCACCACCCGGCTGTCGCGGATCCGCTGCTTGCGGGCCGCCGTCCACCGGCCCCCGCCGATGTTCTCGCCCGCAAGGTGGACGACCGCGTCGGCGACGAGCCCATCGGGGAGTGCCGGGCCCTCGGAGGGGTTCCACCGCACGCCGTCGCCCACCGAACCGGGCCGCACGAGGGGCACGACGCGGTGCCCCTCGGACGAGAGCGCGGTGGCCAGCGCCCGCCCGACCAGCCCGGAAGCGCCGGAGATGGCGATGGCTTGCGGAGGGGCGGGCGCAGGACGGGTGGAGGCCATGGCAGCCCTTATCCCAACGCAAACATGTTGCAGCCGCTCGGGCCACGCCTGGCCGCCGGGCCCGGCCGGCTCGCCACCGGCGAGCCCTCACCGCACCGGCCGCCAGCGGCCGCGGCAGCTCAGGCGCCAGCGGCCGCGGCAGCTCAGGCCGCCGAGGCCCCCAGCCGGCTCCGGAGGTCCTTGAGCGCCGCTTCCAGGCCCTCCTCCAGCACCGGGTGGTAGAACGGCATCTCGATGGCGTCGTGGACGGAGAGCCCGGCCTGGACCGCCCAGGCCAGCAGGTGACCGAGGTGCTCGGCGTCGGGGCCGATGACCGTCGCGCCGGTCAGCCGCCCGTCGGCGTCGGCGTACACCTCCAGGCGGCCGGCGTCGCGCCCCAGCACCTTGGCCCGGGACTGGAAGGCGAAGTCCAGCGCCCCGGTCACGTCCCCACGGCGTCCCACCCGGGCCACCTGCGGGTCGGTGAACACCAGGGCCAGCGGAGTCTTGCGGGCCTCGGCGACCGGGTGGGGATGACGCGCGGCGTTGGCGCCGGCGATGCGCCCCTCGTGGGCGGCCTCGTGGAGGATCATCCGCGAGCCGGTGACGTCGCCGGCGACGTAGATGTGGGTGTCGCCGAGCCGGCAGGTCTCCGGGTCGATCGCCGGCAGGGGATCGAGGCCCGCGGCGTCCAGGCCCAGCGCCGACAGGCGTGGCCGGCGGCCGGCGGCCACGAGCACCCGTTCCCAGGTGGCGACGTGTTCCTCGCCGTCCTCCCCCCGGAAGGCGACGGAGACGCCGCCATCGGTGGGAGCCACGGACAGCAGCTCGTGTCGCAGGTGCAGGTCCAGGGGCAGCGAGTCGCGCAGGACGCCAACCAGGTGATCGTCCTCCAGCCCGGCCAGCCGTCCCGTCACGTCGAGCACGGTGACCCGCACGCCGAGGCGGTGCATGGCCTGGCCCAGCTCGAGCCCGATGGCACCCGCGCCGATGACCAGCAGGGACTCCGGCAGGCGCTCCAGCTCGAAGACCTGGTCGGTGGTGATCACGGCGTCGGACAGCCCGCGCCAGGGGTCGGGGATCACCGGCTCCGAGCCGGTCGCCAGGACGATGGCCCGGGCGCGGTACTCGACGCCTCCCGCCTCGAAGCGATCGGGCCCGGTGAACCGGACCGTCTCGGGGATGGGGTCCCCGAGCTTCTCGATGCCCTGCTTCGCCCTGGACACGAACAGGTCCCGCATGCGGCGGACCCGCTGCATGACGGCGACGGGGTCCACCTCGACGGTGGTGCGGATCCCGAACTCGGGTCCCCGCTGTGCATCGTGGGCCAGCTCCGCGGCCGCGATCAGCAGCTTGCTGGGCATGCAGCCCACCCGGGCACAGGTCGTACCGAGCGGGCCCGGGTCGAAGAGGGTGACCCGTGCGCCGTGGGCGAGGGCGGCCCGGCGGGCGTTCAGCCCGGCCGTGCCGCCACCGATGATGGCGACATCCAGAGCCTCCATGGCCTCACCCCAGCGCCGCGAGGACGCGTTCCAGCCGGGCGCGAACCTCCCGGGCCAGCGGCGCGATGTCCTCGCGGCCCACGACCTCGAACATGGCGACGGGGTCGATGGCAGCGACGGTGGCGCCTCCCTCGTCGGTGGCCGCGACGACCACGTTGCAGGGCAGCAGCGCGCCGATGGCCGGCTCGGCCTGGAGCGCCTGGTGGGCCAGTGGCGGGTTGCAGGCGCCCAGGATCACGTAGGGGCGCGTCTCGGCACCGAGCTTCTTGTTCAGCGTGGCCTTGACGTCGATCTCGGTCAACACGCCGAACCCCTCGGTGGACAGCGCGGCCCGGACCGCCGCGACGGCGTCGTCATAGGTGGTGTCCGGCAGGGTCCGGGTCAGGGTGTAGCGCGAGTCTGCGAGCGGGGGGATGGTGGACATGATCACCTCGGTGGGGAACCTGGTCGTGGGTCGATGGGGAAGAAGGCCGGGGATGGTTCCGGCTGGGCCGACCGACCATCCTCGGGTTCGAGGTCCGGGTCGAGGTCGGGCGCACGGCCGCCGCGTGGAAGAACCGCGCCGGGCCTCCGAGGGCGCGAGCGGGTCGCCCACCCCTCGCCGGCGGCGAAGCAAGGTGTTGCATCCGGAAGCCGGGCGGAGGCGATAGGGGAGGGCCATGAGCGACGACAGGCTGTGCAACGCCGACGAACTGATCGCCCTCCTCCAGTCGGGCGACATCGACGTGTTGGACCGGGTCACCCGCTGCTTCGGCGAGCGGCTGGCCGCCGAGGGCCGGCGGCGCTGCAATACCCTGCAGGATGCCGACGACGCGGTGCAGGAGGCGGCGCTGGCCGCGTGGCGCTACGGGCCGGGATTCCGCGGGGAGGGCTCGGTCGAACGGTGGCTGGTCCGCCTGGTGGCCACCGCCTGCAACCGAATGCGGCGGGGCATGAAGCGCGATCCGTCCCTCCACGTGACCGACGTCGAGCTGTCGTCGGCGGACGCGGGGCCCGACGTGCTGGCGGCCCGGGGCCGGCTGGCCGAGGCCCTGGGGCAATCGCTGCTGGCGCTGCCCCCACGCGACCGGGCCATCGTCATCCTGTCGGACGCCCAGGGCATGACCAGCCCCGAGATCGCCGACGCGCTCTCCATGACCCCGGGGGCCGTGCGGACCCGCCTGTCGCGGGCCCACAAGCGCCTGCGGGCAGAGCTGGACGCCGCCGGGCTGCCCGCCGCCACCGCCGAGCTGTCGTCGGCCGACGCCTGACCACCGGCCACCGGTCGAGGAGGGGGTCAGCGACCACCTCCGAGCCACGAGCTGATCCAGCTCGCGAGACCGGGCGCCGGCTTGCGGGTTCCGTCTTCGCGACACCGACAGCGGCGCTCCCGGGGCACGTCCCGGAGGACGATTTCGACGTGAGCGCCGCAGCCGGCCCAGTCGGGCTTGCCGCAGGTGGGACAGGTGACGCGTGAGCACATGGGAGAACTCCGAGATGGAAGGGGACGCGGCGACGCCGCCGTGCCCCCTGGAGCCCACCACGGCCGATAGTGTGACAACCAGCCGCAGCAGGCGCGGCGAGAGGCGGGTCTCGCCCCGTCGGGGTCGGGCCGAGCCGGCGGGGGTCCCGTCGTCGACGGAAACGGGCCGCATCCCACGGGCAGGGGCCGTCCCCTCCACCCGGTCTCGCGGGGAGGGCGCGCGGGAGCCGGTCGACGCGGCGACGTGAGCGACCCGCGGACGCCGACCCGGCCACCTCCGGCATCGCGCTCACCGGCCCCGGGCGCCGGCCGGATCCCCGGCGGCCGCCGGATCCTCGGAACGCCATGGCAGGATGGCGAGATGCCCCTGTACTTCGCCTATGGCAGCAACCTCGACCTCGTCGACTGGCAGGCCTGGTGTGCCCGCCACGGGGTCGATCCGAGCGGACTGGTCGACACCGGGCTGCGCGGCTGGCTGCCGGACCGGGTCCTGCGCTTCGACTATCGGTCGCCGGTGCGAAGTGGCGGCTGCCTCGACCCCCTGCCCCGCCCCGGCCAGCTCGTCGCGGGCGCGCTGTTCGCGCCCGACGAGGCCACCTGGCGGGCGCTCGACCACAAGGAGGGCGCGCCGCGGCGCTACCGGCGGGTGGATGCCGTGGCCCTGCTCGAGGACGGGCGCACAGAGCCCTGCGTCACCTACGAGGCCACCGACGCCTGCCGAACCGGCTTCCACGTCCCGGCTGACGGCTACCTCGCCATCGTCGTTCGAGGGCGGGCCGCCGCCGGCATCCGCGACGAGGGGCAGCTCGCCGCCGCGGCCATCGACCAGCCACCGCCACCTGCCGTCGCCGGCATCTTCGTCTACGGCAGCCTGCGCAGCGATGCCGACCAGGGCCACCGCATCGCCGATGCCCACCCCCTCTCCATCGAGCCGGCGACCATCCACGCCGAGCTGCGAGACATGGGGGCCTGGCCCGCCATCCTGCCGCCGGAGCGCACCGGGCGACCGGGTCCCGTCCAGGGCGAGCTGGTCCGCTTCGCCGACCTCGCCGCGGTCCTGCCGGCGCTGGATGCCTACGAGGGCTTCTCGGGGTGGAACGCGCCCGACAACCTGTTCCGGCGCACGCTGGTGCAGGCCCGGCTGCGTGACGGCCAGACCGTGCGGGCCTGGGCGTGGTGCCTGGCGCGGGCGCAGGACGGCCCCCGCATCGAAAGCGGCGACTGGTTGCGGAGGTAGAGGAACGCGGCGGCACCTCTGTCCGATCGCTGTCCGATGCTCCGACGCCCGCCGAGCAGTACCTGTCGGGCGACTCCCATTCCCCGGGCGGCTTCTGCACCGGGGGGAGTCCCAACTCTCGACGAGGTCACAACCATGCCCTACTGCACCCCTCCCCCCGACTGTGATGCCTCCGGCGTCGCTGCCTGCGCCTGCTACGAAGAGGACTTCGTGACGGTGAGCCTGGTCGCCGTGTCGGGCACCGAGCTCCTGCTGAACGCCGAGTTCGACGAGCCCATGGCCTACGAGCTGACCTGGCGAGCCGACGGCGGCTCCTCCCACACCATCACCAACGACTCCGGCCGTTCTTCGGTCACCCTGCGACTCGATCCGGGCTGCGTCGACTCGCTCCGTGTCGACATCGACGCGGTCGCCTACACCGCCCCGGACACCAGCGGCGATGGCAACTCCATGGACGGCCCCAGCTCCCCGGGCCCCTACGACTCCTTCTACAGCCACACCTTCGACGTCGGCTGCGTCCCCTACGCGCTGGACTCCGTGACCAGCAGCCCGTCGACCCTGCGTCGGGGACAGTGGCTGACCATCACCCTCGAAGGCTCCGGATTCGGCTCGCCCGCCGACGGCAGCGTGCAGTTCTACAGCCCCACCGGGACCCTGCTCGCGGACCTCGACGGCACCCTCCGCGGCGACCCCGACATCGACATCGACTGGTCGGACGACGAGATCCAGGTGCGCATCGGGCCGGGGTACACCTCGACCTACCCCCTGGGCTGGTTCCCGTTCAAGGCCCGCGTCAACTCCGACCTCGACGGCTACACCGACCTGGTCTGGAGCGGGTTCACCGTCACGAACTGAGCGCCCGGCGCCACCTCGGCGGCGGCCGCCGG
>RFKJ01000213.1 GCA_003694325.1 Deltaproteobacteria bacterium | reverse complement strand
CGCCCGGAGAGCGCTTCGATCCCAACCTGCACGAGGCCGTGGGCACCACGACCACCGGCCCGGCGGGCAGCGTCGTCGACGTGGTCGGCAGTGGACTCATGCGCGCCGACGGCACGGTCATCAAGCCGGCGCAGGTCGTGGTGGGCACCCGGCCCTCCGAGGCCACGACCTGAGCCGCCGACCCGGCTCGGGGACGGGGGGTCGAGTCGGGGCGGGTCGGCCTCCCTCCCCCGTGCCCGACCGGGGTCGCACGCCTGCCGGCTCGCGCCGCGGCTCCCTGTCCTTCGGTGCCAGGGCCCCGAATTCCTGCCCACCCACCTGCCGCATCCCGGATCTGCGGGTATCGTACCATCCCGCTGCCCAGCGTCGCGGATCGTTGGTCCCTCTCCTGGCCGTCGTCGAGATGCGCACCCGACCACTCATCGTCACCTGTTCCCATGCGGCCATCGCCGAGGAGTTGGCCGCCGCCCTGGCGGCCCGCGGGCACCAGGTGGTGGTCTCCGCGGGGTCCGGTCCCCCCACGGAGACTCCGGCGGGAGGCCGGCCGGAGGGAGAGGATGCTGGCGGGGACTGCATCCCGCTCATCGCCTCGGTCACGGTTCCCGCCGAGCCGATCGGGGACACGCCTTCCGCCGACGAGTTTCGGCTCTGGTTCGAGAGCGCTTCCGACGCGATGTTCGTGCTCGACGCCCAGAGCCGGGTGATCACGTGCAACGAGCAGGCATCCGTCCTGCTGGGTTTCGACCCCGATGCACTGCGGGGCATGGACCTGTCCCAGCGCGTCCACCCCGACGATACCGCCCGAAAGGACCACGACGCCGCGGTCCGGGCCCTGCTCGACGGCGAGGTGATCCGGTCCCGCTACCGCCTCCGCCGGGCAGACGGCGCCTGGCTGCACACCGAGGTCGCCACCCGGATGCTCGGACCCGACCGCTTCCTGAACGTGGTCCGGGACGTCACCGCCGCCGTCCAGATGCAGGAAGCGCTTCGTCGAAGCGAGCAACGCCTCGTCGATGCCCAGCGAATCGCCCGGATGGGCGATTTCTCGCTGCGACCGGACACCGGAGAGCTGGCGATCTCCGAGGGCCTGGCCAACCTCCTGGGCCAGTCCCGCGACGCGATCCTCGACCTCTCTCAGTTCTGCGCCACCGCGGTCCACCCCGACGATCGCCAGCGCTTCGAACAGTGGATCGCCGACCGGGCCGCAACCTCCAGCCCGGACGCCACGCCACCGCTCGAACTGGAAATGATCCAGGCCGACGGGACCCGCTTTGATGCCCTGGTGGTCGGGGCTGTTCGTCACGGCGACGGCCAGGCCACGGTCGTCGGGACGGTCCAGGACATCTCCTTCCTCAGGCAAGCAGAACGCGCGCTGCGACGGGAGCAGGAACGCCTGCGGCGGCTCGCAGACGTCGTGCCGGGGGCCATCGTCTCCATCCGACAGGGTGCCGATGGGGGGCCCGAAGTGGTCTACGCCAGCCCCGCCTTTCCCCGGATCTTCGGCCTCTCCTCGGACACCGGATCCGTGGACCCGACCCTGGCCCTGTCGCTGATCCATCCCGACGACCTGCCCGGGATCCGCTCGCGCATGGAAGAAGCGGTGCGCACCGACACGCCCTGCCGGTTCGAGTGCCGGGTCCGCAACCCGGAACGGGGCACCGTCTGGGTGGAGGCCCACTTCGCCCCGGCACCGGACGATGACGGCCGGACCACCTGGCACGGCATCGTCATCGACGTGACCGACCGGCACGACGTGGAGCGGCAGCAGCGAGAACTCGCCGCCCGGATGGAACAGCTCCTGGCCACCACCTCCGAGGCCTACCTGCTGGCCGACACGGCCGGCCAGATCGTGGATGCCAACCCGGCCTACTGCGACCTGGTCGGCTACACCATCGACGAGCTGCGATCGATGCGGGTCCAGGAGATCGAGGCCAGGCTGTCACCCGACGGCGTGCGACGCCGTATCGATCGAATGGTCCGCCACGGACACGATCGGTTCCTGACCCGCCACTGGACCAAGGACGGGCGGAAGCTGGACCTGCTGGTCCACGCCGTGGTGACCCGGTGGGAGGGGCGTCCCCTGGTGGCCGCCTTCATGCGGGACGTGACCCGCCAGCGGGAGGTCGAGGCCCGGCTCCGCCTCCAGGCGACCGTGCTCGACCAGTCCACGGATCTCGTCCTGGCCGCCGACACGACGGGGCGGATCCTCTACGCCAACCAGCAGGCTGCAGACTTCATCGGTCTGCCTGCCGAACAGGTCATCGGTCGCAACGTGGCCGAGTTCGACGTGCTCCACCCCGACGTCGACGGCCCCGGCATCTTCGAGACGGCCCGTTCGGAGGGACGATGGAGTGGCGAGTTCGAGGCGACCGACGCCACCGGCCGGCGCCGCATGTTGGACCTGACCCTGCGGGTAATGGACGGGCACCGCGGCGTTGGACCGGATCCCGACGCCGACGGCGTCGACGGTTCCTCCCCTCCGGCACCGGAATGGGTGGTCGTTGTCGCCCGCGACGCCACCGCTCGCAAGCGCAGCGAGGAGCAGGCCCGGTTGGTGCAGCAGCAGCTCACCCGCACCCGGACGATGGACCTCATCGGCCGCCTGGCCGGCGGGGTGGCCCACGAGTTCAACAACCTGCTGACCGCGATCATGGGCAACGCCGAGCTGGCCCGGTCCCGAAGCATGGCGGGCTCCCCGGACCACGAACTGTCCGAGATCCTGTCGGAGATCGTCGAAGCAAGCCGACGGGGCGCGGAACTGTCCGCCCAGCTCCTGACCTATTCGCGCCGACAGCTCATCACTCCCCGGGTCTTCACCCTGGATGCCGCCATCGGCCGATACGGATCGGTCATCGACGCCATCGTCCGGGACGACATCGAGGTGCGGCTGGACCTGCAGGCCCCGACGGCCCGCGTGTCCATGGACCCCGGGCAGCTCCAGCAGGCCCTGTTGAACCTGATCACCAACGCCGTCGACGCCATGCCCACCGGGGGGGAACTGGCCATCCACACCGAGGTCACCCGGCTGGACATCGAGGCGTGTCCCTGCTGCCTGCAACCGGTGCACGGCGAATTCCTCGCCCTGTCGGTCGAGGACAGCGGCACCGGCATCGACCCGTCCATCGCCGAGCGGATCTTCGAACCGTTCTTCTCGACCCGTGGTCCGGGCAACGGAGCTGGGCTGGGCCTGTCCACCGTCCAGGGCATCGCTCGCCAGAACGAGGGGCACATCACCGTCGACTCCGTGGTCGGACGGGGCAGCCGGTTCACCCTGT
>RFKJ01000212.1 GCA_003694325.1 Deltaproteobacteria bacterium | reverse complement strand
GTGTACCCGTCGGCGTCGTGGTCGATCTCCGGGCACCAGTCGTTGGTCTCCCCGGGCGTGCCGAGGTCGCCGTCGCCGTAGCTGCTCTGGCCCAGGCACCACGAGTCGACGTCGGCGGCGGAGTCGGGATCGGCCCGGGTCGGGTCGAGGCTGAGGCTGGCTCCGGCGCGGATGGGCCAGTCCGTGGTCCAGGTCAGGGTGGACACCGCCAGGTCCCCCACGTGGAGGGTGAGGGTGTCGCCGCCCGAGGACAGGGAGAGGTCGGTGGGGTCGTAGACGTAGTCGGGCTCGATGCCGCCGTTGCGGCTGGGGTCGCCTTCCGGCGCGAGTACCACCAGGCCGCCGGCCGGCAGCACCAGGGAGGATTCGATGGTGAAGCCCCCGCCGCCGTCCGCCGCGACCTGCCAGCCGACCAGGTCCAGGTCGGCGGTCGAGGTGTTGGTCAGCTCGATCCACTCGCCGTCGCTGTCCCCGACGGCGGCCGGGTCGATCATCAACTCGTCGATGAGGACGTCGCCGGCCGAGACGAAGTCCTCGTCGACCAGGCCGTCACAGTCGTCATCGACGAGATCCCGGTCCTCCGGGGCGCCGGGGTGGACGCTGGCGTCGCCGTCGTCGCAGTCGCCGGCCTCGACGGTGTGGCCGTCACCGTCGCCGTCGGTCTCGGTGCTGCCCCCGTCGCCGGCCCCGCCGTCGGAGCTGCCGCCATCGCTGGCGCCGCCATCGGAGCTGCCGCCGTCGGAGCTGCCTCCGTCGCTGGCGCCGCCATCGGAGCTGCCGCCATCGCTGGCGCCGCCGTCGGAGCCACCGCCATCGCCGACCGTGCCGCCATCCGCGGTCGAGCCGCCGTCGGACACCGACCCGTTGTCGTCGGGGTTGTCGACCCTGGCCGCCCGGCAGGCGGAGAGGACGAGTGCGATGACGATGCAGGAGACGCGCACGGTGGGTTCCTCGACGGCGGATCTCCAGTTGAGAACACCCCGGCGTCGAGGTCAAGAGCCGCCACGTCGCAGAACCCGGCTCGGACGGGCGGGCCCGGGCGCCGTTGGTACGCGCGACCGGTCGTTCCTCCCGGGTGCGATGCACCTCGGGGTCGCGAGACCCCCTCCAGAGACGCCGATGGTACCGGAGGCCCCAGGTTCCGGTGGACGGCTACACCTGGTGCCCGAAGTACCCGGGAGGAACTTGGGGCCGCAGGACTAGTGGTCGCGGGCGAGCACCACCGGCGGCTCGGCGTGGATGTTCCGCCAGGCCTCGTCGACGCCGATTTGGACCGCCATGGGGGCGGGCTCGACGCTGGGGGCCGGGCTGTCGGCGGCCGGGGCGGGCTCGCCGTCGGGCGCCTCGTCGGCCGGGTCGTCTCCCAGGTACTCGATGATCAGGAACTGGACGGTCGTGGGCGGGGTGGGCTCGTCCGGCTTCGGCAGTCCGGTCACGGTGACCGGGGTGGCCGGTTCCGGCTGGCCGAGGGCGTCGCGGGGAGACGCGGCCGCGACGGCGGCCATCGCTGTGCCACCTGTCCCACCTGTTTCGTGGTGGGTTCCGGCGTCGTTCCACTCGCTCGCTCCTCCAGCCGACGGGCCGGGGACATCGGCCGGGGCCGCGTCGACCACGGCGTCGAGGGACCGGCGCGCCCGGCGCCCCCCCGTCCGCCACGAGATCTCGGTGGTCGGGGCGACCCAGGCCAGGGGAAGCTGCGAGACGCCCAACCCCACCCGGAGCCCGAGGTTGCGCCACGACGCCTGCCAGGCGATGCTGCCCCAGGCCGCGCCTCCCCGGGTCTGGTCCAGGACACCGTCCAGTCCCAGGTCGTCGGGTGCGACGCCGGCGATGTCCTCGAGGGTCGGTGCGACGGCGGAGTAGCGGAGGAGGGCGTCGCCGCCCTGCAGGACGAGGGCGTGCGGGCCCTTGATCCGCAGCTCGATGGCGAGGCGTGCTGAGACGGTGCCGAGCTGTCCGTCGAGGTCCAGGTTGGACCGGTCCAGGGCGGCCTGCGCCTCGGCGAGGCGCTCGGTTCCGAGTGCGGCGCCCAGGAGCGAGTCCGCCGCCGTCAGGTCGGGGGTGCCACCGGTGGACAGCCAGGACGCGGTGGTGCCGAGGTGCGCGGCGATCCAGCCGGCGGAGGCCGAGGCCCGCAGCCCCACCCGGAGCTGCCGGGCGGCGAAGTCGCCGAGCTGCAGCGAGTGCCCGGCGCTGTCGACGGCGAGGCCCCAGTGGTCGCGGTCCGCCAGCGAGATCCGCGTGCGCAGGTTGTAGATCCCGACGGCGTCCAGGGTGGGATCCGTGCCGAGCTGCAGGCGGCGGGAGACGCCGACGTCGAGGTCGGTCAGTCCGACGCGCATCTCGCCGGGCCGCAGGTTCCAGGCGCTGTACTCGATGGGTCGACGCTCGGGGGGCGTGCGAGGTGGCGCCCCCGTCGCGAGGTCCTCGGCGCGGGCGGAGAACCCGAGCAGGCCAAGGAGCAGGATGGCGGAAACGGGCATGGCATCACCAGGGAAAATTCAACGGCCGCACCCAAGTCTCAAGCAAGATGCGTGCCAACATGGAGTCGGTGGCGCCCATGACCGCGGTCGGTGGTCGGCGATAGGGGAGTCGGCGATGGAGCCTCGCCCGCCCACCGCCGACGCCGGCGGCGTGCCCCCGGTCGTGCTGGAGGGGGTCGACCTGACCTGGCCCGGGGCCGGTACTCCCTTGCTGCGGGGGTTCTCCCTGGCGCTGGAGGCGGGCCGACTCACCGCGTTGGTGGGCCCCTCGGGTTGTGGCAAGTCCACGCTGCTGCGCCTGGTCGCGGGCCTGCTGCCGGCGGACGCCGGGCGGGTGGAGCCGGGCCGGTCGCCGCCCGGTACCACCG
>RFKJ01000211.1 GCA_003694325.1 Deltaproteobacteria bacterium | reverse complement strand
GTGGCCCTCCGGGCGACGGTCGGCGCGGATTCCTGCTGCTCGCCGGTGGGACTCGGCGGGCTCGCGCCATGGCCGGCGTCGCCGCGAAACAAATTGGGTCGATGTCGGCTCACCGGGCGAGAAGGTTTCGTTTCCTGGTCGGCTGCCGCGTGTTGGGCGGCTACAGGTGCATATTCGTTCGCTCATGCAACCAGAATCATTGGATGAGTCATCATCCTCGCAGCAGGTTTCGCGAAGGCCGTCCCTCGCTGCCCCCCCGCTGCCGCGCCCGAGCCGCCAACGGGGCGGCCGACGACTCGGGCCGTCGGCAGGGGGGTCGACGTGCGTCGCGCCAGCGGTAGATTCGGCCCACCCCCTGTCCGCCCGCTCCCCGGATGCTGCCCATGGCGACTGCCGCACCCAAGAACACCCGCGTCCTGTTCATCAAGTACCACGAGGCCGCCGACCAGCAGCCGCTGTCCAAGAAGGCCGCCGAGAAGCTCGGGATCTTTCCGAGCCTCGCCCTGGCCGGGCTGGCCTCCTGGGTGCGGGAACACGGGTTTCCGGTGGGGATCATCGACCTGCACGTCGAGAACCTGCTGCCCGGCGATGCCGCCGACCGGGTGCGCCACTTCGATCCGCACATCGTGGCGCTCACCAGCAAGACCCTCGGCTGGCCGGCGGTCATCGAGATCGCCCAGATGGTGCGCCAGGCCGCGCCCGACGCGCTCATCGTGCTCGGCGGGCCCCACCTGTCGATCTACCCCAAGGAGTCCATGACCTGGGACTGCTTCGACGTGGCGGTGGTGGGCGACGGCGAGGAGACCTTCCTGGAGATCTGCGAGCGGGTCGAATCCGGCAGCGCCGTCGACGACTGCCTGGGCACCGTCGTGCGCAGGCCCGATGGGGAGATCGTGCAGAACCCCCCGCGCCCCTACTCCAAGGACATCAACCGCTACCCGATGCCGGCCTGGGACCTGCTGCCGGTCCACGACTACCACTGCCTGACCCTGCTCAAGCCCTTCGCCACCATGGTGACCACCCGGGGCTGCCCCTGGCACTGCGGTTACTGCAGCCAGGTCTACAGCGAGAAGCTGCGGTTTCGCGACGTCGGGCTGGTCGTCGACGAGATGGAGCACCTCGAGCGCACCTACGGCGTGCGCGAGATCGTCTTCTTCGACGAGACCTTCACCATCGGCAAGCGCCGGATGCTGCGCTTCGCCGAGGAGGTCCAGCGTCGCGGGCTCCAGGTGAAGTTCAACATCCGGGCGCGGGTCGACACCGTGGACCGCGACGTGGTGCGGGCGCTCAAGAAGGCGGGCCTGCGCAGCATCCACATGGGGGTGGAGGCCGGCACCGACCGCGTCCTCAAGATCATGAACAAGCAGATCACCCGCGAACAGACCGAGCGGGCCTTCCGGATCTGTCGGGAGGAGGGCGTCGACACCCGGGGCTACTTCATGGTCGGCTACTACGACGCCACCCCCGACGACGTCGAGGACATGATCCGCTTTGCCAGCGGGCTGGGCCTGGACTGGGCCAGCTTCAGCGTGGCGACCGCGCTGCCGGCCACCGACCTCTACCGGATCGCCCAGGAGCGCGGCTACGTCGATGGCGACTTCTGGAAGCAGTACACCATCGACGGGGGCGGGATGATCCCCCAGCTCGAGACCGAGACCTTCTCGGCCGAGGAACTGCGCGCCTACCGGACCAAGGCCTACATGAAGTTCTACCTGCGGCCGGACCTCATCCGCCGCAAGCTGTCGAAGTCGGAGGGGCGCGAGGAGCTGATGGAGATGCTCGGCGGCGCCACGGTGCTCGGCGAGATCATCAAGAGCACCGTGCTCCGCAGGATCCCCGAGGTGGGCCTGGGCAAGTGGGGCACGGTGTGAGGGGCCCCGGGGCACCCGGAGTCCTCCGCCCGGGGTAGGGTGCGGGCTGCTCCGTCCCCCTCTCGCCCATCCCAGGAGTCCCCATGGACGCTCCCGCCCAGGTCGATGTCGGCACCGCTCTCTCCGGGCTCACCTCCGATCCCGACTGGCTGAAGAAGTACGCCCTGGTCGGCCTGTTCATGCTCATCCCGGTGGTCGGCCCCATCGCGGCGATGGGGTGGCAGCGGCGGGTGTTCGAGGCCGCCCGCCGGGGCGACACCGACACCCTGCCCGACCTGGAATTCGGCGAGGACATCGGTCGAGGCGTGCCGGTCTTCGTGGCCATGCTCAACCTGGCGTTGCCGATCATCGTGGTGGGCGCGATCATGGCGGTCCTCGGCATCTTCGTCGCCATCCTCAGCGGGGGCATCGAGTCGGCCACGGACAACAGCGGGGTGGGCGGGCTGCTGGGCGCGGTGGTCATGCTCGGCGGCTACGCCCTGATGTTCGTGATCATCATCGCCGTGTCGCTGTTCGCGCCGGAGATCCAGCGCCGGGGCTTTCGCGGCGAGATGGCCCCGCTGCTGTCCCCGGGGCCCAGCATCGCCGCCATCAAGAACAACCTCGGCGCCTACGGCATGGTGCTGGTCGGCCTGATCGTCGCCAACTTCGTGTCGGGGCTGGGTGCCTTCGCCTGCTACGTCGGCGTGTTCTTCACCATGCCTATCGCCCTGGTGATCCTCGCCCGCCTCATCGCCCAGTGGGACAGGGTGGTGGAGGCGCAGCAGGGCGGCTGAGGGGTGGTGCGCGGTCCGGAAGGGCCAGGCGTCGGGGCCGAGGGCCTGCGGCGGGGAGGCGCATCGGAAGCCTGGATGGTCGCGGCCGCTACCGGGGCGGACCGGGACTGCGCCCGACAGGCGCGAACGCCGCTCAGCGATCCGCGTCCAGCACGGGCAGCGGCTGACCGTCTTCGTCGAGGGCCGGGCCGTCGGCGTCG
>RFKJ01000210.1 GCA_003694325.1 Deltaproteobacteria bacterium | reverse complement strand
GGGCTCGAGGTATCGCCCCTCCCCCCCTTCCAACAACGGCAACAACCGGTCGATCAGGCGCCCCTTGCCGCCGACCCACTTCACGAACGGGCGGGGCACCGGGTACCGTCCGCGCCGGCGACGCGTCCCTGCCCGCCCCTCGTGTCGGGTCGAGCGGGACCGGGTCTCCAACGATGTCCCCTCCGCCGCCGCACCCTGCGAGGATCGGCCCTTGTTCTTGCGTGTCGCCATGCCCGGCGCATTAACGCGGCGCAGCCGTCAGTTGTCCTCCAGCCAGTCCTCCACGGCCCGGAAGTTGTCGTCGATCCCCTTCCGGGTGGTGGCCGCGATCAGGTCGTCGCTGACATCGAGCCCGCCCAGCTCGGTCTCCCCCCACAGGGTGAGCATCCGCAGGGTGCCGCCCCCGCGGCTGTCGGCGGTCCATTCCTCCTCGCCGCCATCGGATTCGTCCCGGACGAACCCCCGCCCGTCCCGCGGCAGCCACACCTCCAGGGTGTAGCTCTGCTGAATGACGTTGGCGCCGGTCTCCCCGGCATAGGGCTGCGTGGTCCAGCTCCGGGCCACGATGGCCCACCGCGGCTCTCCGTCGTGGACCGGCTCCTCCCCCGCCGGAACCGTGGAGGGGTCGGGCAAGGCGAGGTCGACCCACCGGAAGTCCTTGAAGAACTCGTAGGGGATCGTCAACAGGATGTTGTCCTTGACGAGGTCGTTGTGGGTCCGCATCCACCGACACTGCCGGTCCTGCCAGCAGTCCTGCCCCTCCAGCCAGTCCCGCACGAAGTAGTCCGGCGAGTAGGGCTCGACCGGGGTCTGGTCCTCCAGCATCTGGACCCGGGCGTGGTCGTCGGGCCCGAACCGGCTGACCCCGGCCACCGACACCGGGATGCAGGCCGCGGGATCGCGGTCGGGGTGCTCGATGTCGGCGATGTCCTCCTCCGCCAGGTCCGACGGCGTCAACGCACGGTCGTGGGGGCTGGAGGACTCGACGTCCATGCCGCGGTAGACCTGCTCCTCCAGCGCCCGGATCGCGTAGGCCAGGTCGGCCTCCGGGCCCTGGAAGGCCCGGAAGGTGTAGACCAGGGCATCGCTGAACTGCGGGTCGGCGGGCGGCGGTGCCTTGCGACAGGCGACCAACGGAACGAGGAGGACGAGGAGACCGGGACAGCAACGAGGAGCGGACACGGACACGGGCTCCGGCGAGCTCACCGGGCCAGCAGGAAGCCGCGGATGAGGTCGGTGGTGGTGACGATCCCCACCAGTGTACCGTCATGCTCCACCACCGGGACCGCGTGGAAGTCTCCCTGGGCCAGCAGCTCGGCGGCCCGGCGCACGTCGTCGGTCACCCCCACGGTCTGCAGGTCGGTGCTCATGACCTCGGCGACGGTGAACCGGGCATCGAGGTAGGCGTCCACCGTCTCCTCGTCGTCGACGTAGGCGCGCAGGGTCAGCGGCGACAGGTCGGTGGCGGTGATCATCCCGACCAGCCGGCCATCCTTCAGCACCGGCACGTGCTGGAAGGGGTGGTGGTCGAGGAGCCGCCGCACCGCGCTGACCGGGGTGTCCAGGTCGACCGCGTGCACGTCGCGGGTCATCAGGTGAGTGACCGGTTCGTCCAGGAACACTGCGACCTCCGACGGGATGTTGCTGCACCACAGCTATACGCCGCGCCTCCAGCCGGCACGGGAGGGGCGGCGCGGTGTCGCCCATCCCCATCCCGACGCCGGCCGCCCGCCGGACCGCGACCACCGGTGGCGGGGTGGAGACGGGCACGGTCGTCCGCCCACGACGGGGGCCTGCCCCGGCAGCGGGGATCAGCGTGGAGTCGGGCGGTGCGCGCGGAACCAGGCGATGGTCCGCCGCAGCCCCTCGTCGCCGTCCACCGGCGGCGTGTACCCGAAGTCGGCCCGAGCCGCCGACAGGTCGTAGGTGTGGCTGGTGGAGAGCTGGGCGGCGGCGAACCGGGTCATGGGCGGCTCTCCATCCAGCGAGAAGGTGGTCCACACCCACTCCAGCACCCCGCTGATCCGGCGGGCCAGGGCCGGCGAGATGCTCCCCTGGACGGGCGGCAACCCGATCCCCACGAAGAACCGGTCGATCCACTCCCACAGCGTCACCGGGGAGCTGTCGGCGATGAAGTAGGCCCGGCCCGCGGTCGGCCCCGCCTTGACCAGGGCGTCGGCCGCCTGGAGGTGGGCGGCCGCGGCGTTGTCGATGTAGGTGAGCGACACCTTGTTGCGCCCGTCGCCGATGCGCCGCAGCCGACCCCGCTGGTGCCGATCGATGAGCCGGGGCAGCATGTGGGGCTCCCGGGGGCCGTAGATCAGGTGCGGGCGGAGGATGGTGGTGGTCAGGTGCGGGCCGTTGGCCTCCTGGACGATGACCTCGGCTCGCGCCTTGCTCTCCGGGTAGGCGGCGTCGAACTGGTCGGGGTGGCTCGCCTCCGCCTCGGTGA
Source organism: Deltaproteobacteria bacterium (assembly GCA_003694325.1). Classification (GTDB taxonomy): domain Bacteria; phylum Myxococcota_A; class UBA796; order UBA796; family UBA2385; genus J125. Next base: position 4,113 of record RFKJ01000210.1, on the reverse strand, counting down.
GGTCCACCGCGTCCCCGCCGTGGAAGGTGGCCGACGGCGAGCTGGTGTAGACCAGGCGGTCGACGCCCTGGGCCCAGCAGGCCTCGACGAGGTTGCGGGTGCCGTCGACGTTGACCGCCATGAACTCGTCCCGGGGGCCCCACACCCCGGTCCGGCTGGCCACGTGGAAGACCACGTCGACGCCTTCGAGCACGCCGTCCAGGGTCTCCAGGCGGGTCAGGTCGGCCAGCACTCCCCGGGCTCCCAGGGCCTCGACCTCCCGGTAGCGGTGGCGGGCCAGGATGGTGACCGCATCCCCCCGGGCCAGGAGCTGCTCGGTGATGGCGCGACCGAGGAAGCCGCCACCGCCGGTGACCAGGGCGTGCATGGAACCTCCGCTGCTGCCGTCCCGACCCCGCGCTATCCCGGGGCCGGCGCCCCCGCCGGTCAGACCTCCCCGGCCGGCAGGGCCCGCGGGGGGGCTCCGAGCCGCTCGGCGGCCCAGGCCGCGAGCTGGAGGCGGTGGATCTTGGCGTTGTGGCGGACGTCGACGGGAAACCCCGGGTGGAACAGGAACCGGTCCACGACGGCGCTGACGGCTTGGGTCGCCCCGAGCTGGCGCAGCTCGGCCTCGATCTCGGCGTGCGGGCGGCGGCAGCCGGGCTCCAGCTCGACGCACAGCACCGGCTGCCCGGCCACCCCGACCAGCGCGGTGCGGTGGACGTCCGGGTGCTCGTTGAACACGCCCTCCACCGGCACCGGGAACACCAGCGAGCCATCGGCCAGCCGCACCCGGTGGCTCTTGCGGCCGCAGAACCAGATCCGGCCCTGCGCGTCGAGGTACCCCAGGTCGCCCATGCGGTGGACGATGGCGGTCCGCCCGTCCGGCAGCGTCTCCACCATCTTGGCCCGAGCCGTCTGTTCGGGCAGGTCCTTGTACTCGGGGGTGACGATGGGGCCCCGGACGGTGATCTCCCCCACCTCGCCCACCGGCAGCAGCTCGGCGTCCTCGAAGCGGGGAATCGCCTCGTCGCGGATGCCGATGATCCGGACCGTCACCGCCGGATGGGGCGTCCCCACGCAGGTGCCGGCGCCGGCCCGGGTGCGGGCGTGGGTCTCGTCGAGGATCTCGCGGGAGCTGATGCTGGCCACCGGCAGGGACTCGGTGGCCCCGTAGGGCGTGTGGATGCAGGCGCCATCGGTGAGGATCCGCTGGAACTGTTCGTGCATCCGCACCGGGACCGGCGCGCCGAACATCAGCAGGCGCTTGAGGCTCGGCAGGGTGATCCCCCGCTCGGTGGCGTAGCGCCCGACGTTCCTCCAGATCGCCGGGCTTCCGGCCCCGCTGGTGCATCCCTGCGCCTGGATCGCCTCGATGAGCTTGCGCGGGTCGGCCTGGGCCGGGCGGGTCGGGTCCATGTCGGGGATGACCACCGTCATGCCCATGGCCATGCTGAACAGCCCGAACAGCGGGAAGCAGGCGAGGTCGATCTCGCCGCCCTCGATGCCGTACATCTCCTGGATGAACCGCGTCTGGGCGTGGAAGATCCCGTGGGTGCAGGTCACCCCCTTCGCCGGGCCGGTGCTGCCGCTGGTGAACAGGATGGCCGCTTCGTCGTCCTCGGAACGAGGCCGGGCGGGAAGGTCCCCCCCCTCGGCGGCCAGCTCGGCCAGGGTGACCCCTCCCCAGGTCCCGGTGGTGACGGACACCTCCACCGTCCGGAACGGCGCCCGGACGACCTGCCGGACCAGGTGGACCACCGGCTCGGCCATCAACACCCGGGGCCGCATGCGCTCCAGGCAGGACAGGAACTGGCGTCGCCCCATGCCCGGGTCGATGAGCACCGGGATGGCGCCGAGCTTGAACACCGCGAACACCAGGGGAATGAACTCCAGGCGGGGCTTCACCAGCAGGCTCACCCGGTCGCCGACCCCGACCCCCCGCCGCTGCAGGCCGACGGCATAGGCGCTGGACAGCGCCTCGAGCTGGGCGAAGGTGAGCTGGGTCCAGCAGACGTTTCCCGCCGGGTCCCGGCCCTGGGGGAACACCACCGCGCGCTGGAAGGGCCGGCTGCGGGCCTGTTCCTCCATCAGGGCGGCGATGTTGCAGCTCCCGGCGACGGGTCCCGTCGTGCCGCTCATCCCGGTTCCCCGTCGCCGTGCCCCCCACGGGCCAGGAAGGCATCCAGCCGGGCGAGGAACCGGCCCGGGGCGTCCTCCATGACGTAGTGCCCGACGTCCTCCCAGGCGTGAACCTCGGCGCCGGGGAACCGACGCTGCCACTCCTGCCGGAACCTCGGGGTGAAGCAGAAGTCGTCGTCGCCCCAGCAGATGAGGGTCGGGCGATCCGCGAGTCGCCCGAGCTGGTCGCCGATCCGAGCCAGCTCCGGCCACGACGGGTGGTTCGGCTTCATGGGGATGTCCTGGACGAAGCGCAGGGTGGCGATGCGGTCGTGCCATGACCGGTAGGGGAAGAGCAGCCCCTGCTTCGCCACCGGATCCAGGCCGCGGGCGGTCGCCCGCCAGGTCGCGACCCGGGCGAAGCCGTTGAAGCCGCGGACGGCGAGCGGGCCGTAGATCGGGATCCGGACCGTGGCGATGGACAGCGGGATGTCGCGGCTGGGAAAGGCCGCAGTGTTGGTCACCGCCAGGCGTCGGACGCGACCGGGATCCCGGGTGGCCATGCCCATGCCGATGGCGCCGCCCCAGTCGTGGACGATGAGCGTGATGTCCCGCAGGTCGAGGTCCTCGACCAGCGAGCAGAGGTTGTCGACGTGGCCGGCCAGCCGGTAGGGCCAGTCCTGGGGCTTGTCGGACAGGCCACAGCCGATGTGGTCGGGAACGACCACCCGGAAGCGATCGGCGAACCGGGCGACCACCGCCCGCCAGTAGAAGGACCAGGTGGGGTTGCCGTGGATGCAGAGGAGCACCGGCGCGTCCCGCGGCCCCTCGTCGATGAGGTGCTGCAACCCGCCGGAGGCCGGGCGGAGGCGCCCGGTCCAGGGGTACACGGCCCGCACCGGCGGCGGAAGTTGCTCGGCCCGTCGCCGGGCCTCCTGCTGCAGGTCGGTGATCTCGCTGTGCCCGGTCACCAGTCCACCACCATCATCGCGCAGTTCAGCCCGCTGCCGATGCCCATGAGCGCCACCGTGTCGCCCTCCAGCACCCTGCCCGTGGCCACCGCCCGGTCCAGCGACAGCGGAACCCCCGCCGCCCCGCAGTTGCCGAGGTCGGGGTAGGTGCGCAGCGCCCGATCCGGGGGAATCCCCAGGGCTGCGGTCACCGCGTCGTGGTTGGCCTTGCCCACCTGGTGCAGCACGAATTCCGACACGTCGTCGGAGGACAGCGACAGTTCATCCTGAAGGCGGGCCCAGGTGCCGGTCGCCAGCTTCACCCCCTCCTGGAGCAGCCGCGCCGGGTCGGTGGTCATCTGGGTCGCCGTCCCGATGCACAGGCGGTTCCACTCGGTGGCGGCGCTGAACACCCCACCCCGCAGCCGGTGGGCAGGGCCGTGGTCGTCGGCTCGCACCAGGAGCATGGCGGCGGCACCCGACCCCAGCGTCAGCGTGGCGAGGTTGTCCTTGAGGCGGGCGAAGTCGACGCCCGGTCGCATGAGGGCCTGCACGGTGGCCCGGGTGACGTCCCGGCTCCCCTCCCCGGCCACCACCAGCCCGGCCTCGATCTGCCCCAGCTCGATCATGTCCGCCACCACCACCATCCCCGACATGAAGCCCAGGCAGGCGTTGCCCACGTCGAAGTTCAGGCAGGTCGGGGGAAGGCCGAGGTTGCCGTGGACCAGGCTGGCGACGGCGGGCTCCAGGAAGTCCTTGCAGACGGAGGTGCTGACCAGCGCCCCCAGCCGGTCGCGCGGATACCCCGTCGCCTCCAGCAACCGCTCGGCGGCCTGGGTGGCGGCGTCGCTGGGGGCGACCCCCTCCGGCCAGATCCGGCGGGCCCGCACCCCGGTCAGCCCCTCGATGAAGCCCGTGCGCAGGCCCAGGCGCTCGTAGGAGCGCACCAGCATCCGCTCGATGGCCTCGGTGGTCACCTCCCGCTCGGGGAGCGCGGAGGCGACCGCGGCGATGGCGACATGCTCGTAGCGCATGGGTACCTGGGGGCGGGGGCCGGGGTGGG
>RFKJ01000209.1 GCA_003694325.1 Deltaproteobacteria bacterium | reverse complement strand
GCCCCCATCGGCGCCCCCATCCGCGGCGCCACCATCGGCGCCCCCATCCGCGACGCCACCATCGGCGCTCGAAATCCCGCTGTCCCCGAAGGGCCCGGCCTGGTCCTGCTCCTGCGGCCCCTCCCGCAAGGCCGGGTCGTCGCTGCACCCCGCAGCGAGACACGCGGCCAGGGCGAACATGGACACGGAAGGGGCATGGCGCGGCACGGGGACTCCGGGGATGGACCCGAAGATATCGCGCCCGGCGTCGATCAGCGGCCTGGCTCAGTGGTCGTGGTGATGCGCGTGTTCGCCGTGTTCGCCATGCTCGCCATGCTCGCCATGCTCGCCATGCTCGCCATGCTCGCCATGCTCGCCATGCTCGCCGTGCTCGCCATGCTCGCCGTCCCCGACCTCGACCCGCAGGCTCTTGACATAGGCGTAGAGGTTGACGAGGTCGGCGTCGGAGAGGGCCGCCCCGAACCCGGCCATGGGGGTGCCGGGGATGCCGTTCCGGATCACCTCGATCCGGCCGGCGTCGGAGTACCAGGCCGAGTGCACCGGGTCGGTGTGGTCGGCCGGGGGCGTCGGCAACGCGGCCGCGGCCGGCCCGTCGCCCTTGCCCGAGGTCCCGTGGCAGGAGGCACACATCGAGTCGTAGAGTTCCTTGCCCGCGGCGAGATCGGCGCTCTCGAGGCCGGCCACGGGGGTGTCGTAGGCGTCGCCCAGCTTGTCCTGGAGCATCTTCCTGACATCGTCCATGTGGGCCATGTGGTCGGCCATGTCCCGGCCACCCATGGTGCCGCCCATGTGCCCGCCCGACCCGTGGTGGTGTTCGCCTCCCTCCTCGTCGTGCTCGACCGGCACCAGGGTCATGCTGCACCTGGGGCAGCTCCCCGGCTCGGACTGCACGATCTCGGGGTGCATCGGGCAGGTGTACATGGCGTCGTGGTCAGCGGCGTCGTCCGCGTCGCCCTCATCGGCGACGGCATCCCCGGCGTAGCCGGCGTGGTCGGCGTGGTCGGAGTGGGCAGCGGGCGTCGGCGTCGGCGCCGCCTGCGTCCTGCCCGCTTCGGACGCTCCGCTGCAGGCCAGGCCGAGGGGGAGGGGAAGGATGGACGCGAGGATCCGGTTCATGGGGACTCCTTGCCCGCACCGGGCGGGCCTGCGGCCGGTGCCGCGGGTTGCGCCTCCTCGCGAGACGGCGAGGAAGCCTGGGGAGACACAGCCGGTTCAGGCCGGACTGGAGGGGTCGTGGCGCCGGTGCCACTGCAGCAGGAAGCCCTTCCACACCAGGTAGAGGACCGGCAGCAGGACCAGGGTGAGGATCGTCGAGGAGACGAGGCCCCCGACCATCGGCGCGGCGATCCGCTTCATGACCCGGGTCCCGGTCTCGGTGCCGAACATGACGGGCAGCAGGCCGATCATGGTGGTCGCCACGGTCATGAGCTTGGGACGGACCCGTTCCACCGCGCCCTCGGTGATGGCGGCCTTCAGGTCTTCGAGACCGTTCATGGACCCCCGCGCCCGGTAGCGTTCGTAGGCCTCGTCCAGGTACACGATCATCACGACGCCCGTTTCGGCGGCCAGGCCGGCCAGGGCGATGAACCCGACCCCCGTCGCGATCGACATGTTGAACCCCGACAGGTACAGCAGCCACACGCCGCCGATGGGCGCGAACACCAGGGTCGCGACCATGACCATGAGGGTCTCGCCGATCTGGCGGAAGTGCATGTACAGCAGGATGAAGATGATGCCCAGGGTGACGGGCACCACCACCGCCAGGCGGGCGTTGGCCCGCTGCATGTACTCGTACTGACCGGACCACGACAGCGACACGCCCGGCGGCAGCGCGACCTCCCGGTCGATGAGGGCCTTGGCCTCTTCGACGTAGCCGCCGATGTCGTCGGTGTTCAGGTCGACGTAGATCCAGGCGGTCCGCCGGGCGTTCTCGCTCTTGATGGCCGGTGGCCCCTTGGTGATCGCGATGTCGGCGACCTGCCCCAGGGGCACCGTGTGACCGAGGGGAGTCGGCACCGCGACCTCCTTGAGGGCCTCGATGTCGCCCCGCAGCTCCCGGGGGAATCGCACGTTGATCGGGTAGCGTTCGAGCCCCTCGACCGTCCACGACACGTTCATGCCGCCGATGGCCGACATCACGACCTGCTGGACGTCGGCGACGTTGAGGCCGTACCGGGCCGCCTCGGCACGGTTGACCTTGATGTCGACGAAGTTGCCGCCGATGACCCGCTCCGAGTACACCGATGCAGTCCCCGGCAGCTTCTGCAACACGCCCTCGATCTGCTCACCCACCTGCGACAGCACCGTGAGGTCATCGCCGAGCAGCTTGATGCCCACCGGCGTCTTGATGCCGGTGGCCAGCATGTCGATGCGGGTCTTGATGGGCATGGTCCAGGCGTTCGTCAGGCCCGGGATCTGCACCATGGCATCCAGCTCCCTGGCGATGTCCTCGATGGTCTTGCCCTCGGGCCACTCCTCGGCCGGCTTGAGCAGGATGGTGGTCTCGATCATCGACAGCGGCGCCGGGTCGGTCGCCGTCTCGGCCCGGCCGATCTTGCCGAGCACGTGGTCGACCTGGGGGTGCTGGGCGATGATCCGATCGGTCTCCTGGAGCAGGTCCCGCGCCTCCGTGATGGAGATCCCCGGCGGCGTCGTCGGCATGTACAGCAGGTCGCCCTCGTTGAGCGGCGGCATGAACTCCGAGCCGATCCGCGACCAGGGAACCACGGTCACCGCGGACGCGATCACCCCGACCAGGATGGTGGTCTTCGGCCACTCCAGCACCGCGTGGATCACCGGGCGGTACAGGGTGATGAACAGGCGGGAGACCGGGTTGTCGCGCTCCGAACGGATATGCCCGCGCACCAGGTAGACCATCAGCGCGGGGATCAGCGTGATGGCCAGGACCGACGAGAACCCCATGGCGAAGGTCTTGGTCCAGGCCAGCGGCTTGAACAGGCGCCCCTCCTGCGCTTCCAGGGTGAACACCGGCAGGAAGCCCACGGTCACGATGAGCAGCGAGAAGAACAGGGCCGGACCGACTTCCTTGGATGCATCGATCACCACCTGCACCTGGCTGGCATCGGGAGAACGCTCGCGGTGCTTGTGCATGTTCTCGACCATCACGATGCTGGCGTCGACCATGACGCCGATGGCGATGGCGATCCCGCCCAGGCTCATGATGTTGGCGTTCATCCCCATCCATCGCATCGCGACGAAGGACAGCCCGATGCCGACCGGCAGGGTCACGATGGCGACGAAGGCGCTGCGCAGGTGCAGCAGGAACACGGCGCAGATGAGCGCCACCGCGAGCATCTCCTCGAGGAGCTTGCTCTTGAGCGTCTCCACCGCCCGCTCGATGAGCCCCGAGCGATCGTAGGAGGTGTGGATCTCGACGCCCTCGGGCAGTCCCTTCTTGAGCTCCTCGAGGCGTTCCTTGACCCGGTTGATGGTCTTCTCGGCGTTCTCGCCGAACCGCATGATGACGATGCCGGTGACGACCTCGCCCTGGCCGTTCATGTCCGTCAGGCCCCGGCGGACCTCCGGGCCGCGCTGGATCCGGGCGACCTGGGACAACAGGATCGGCACGTGACCCGAGGCATCCAGGCCCACCGGGATGTTCTCCAGGTCCTCCACCGACGTGATGTAGCCCTGGCCGCGCACCATGAACTCGGTCTCGGCCATCTCGATGAGCCGCCCGCCGACATCGAGGTTGGCGTCCTGCACCGCCTTGCGCACCGCCCCGATGCTCACGCCGAAGGCCCGCAACCGTTCGGGGTCCACCTCGACCTGGTACTGGCGCACGAAGCCGCCGACGCTGGCGACCTCGGCCACCCCCGGCTGGGCCATCAGGTCGTAGCGCAGGTACCAGTCCTGGATGCTCCGCAGCTTGTCCAGCCCGATCCCCTGGAAGTTTGCGGCCCGCCCCAGCTCTGCCCGGCTGATGCGCCGGTCACCGTCGCGATCGAAGGCATCGACGATGTACGCGAGGCTCTCCTCCCGGAATTCCTCCGGCGTCTTGGGTGCAGCGACCCGCTGCACGGTGAACAGATCGCCGAGCTGGGCCTCCGTGTAGACCGCCACGTCGCCGACCCGGTCGGTGGGGTGCGGAAGCTCGGCGTCGCCGACGAAGCCGTCGCCGTCCTCGTCCAGCTTGTCGCGCAGGACCTCGGCCCGCGGGGAGAAGTCGGCCAGCGAGTACTCGTAGACCCAGCCGACGCCGGTCGCGTCGGGGCCGAGCTGGGGGGTGACGCCGGCCGGCATCCGCCCCTGGACGAAGTTGAGGTACTCCAGGGTGCGCGATCGCGCCCAGTACAGGTCGGTGCCGTCCTCGAAGATGACGTACACCATCGAGAAGCCGAAGAAGGAGTACCCCCGCACGTCCTTGGCGTAGGGCACCGAGAGCATCGCGGTCGCCAGCGGGTAGGTGACCTGGTCCTCGACGACCTGGGGGGCCTGTCCCGGGTACTCCGTGTAGACGATGACCTGGACATCCGAGAGATCCGGGATGGCGTCGACCGGCGTGTTCACCACCGCCCATCCCCCGAGCACCAGCAGCAGGGCGGAGACGAGCAGCACGAAGACGCGGTTGCGCACGCTCGCCTCGATGATGCGATCGATCACTGCGCACCCCCAGCGCCGTCGCCGGTCGCCGCGTCACCGCTGCTTCCAGGGGCGGCGACCTTCTCCAGGAACATGCCGCACTCCGGACATCGCCCCGGGCTGTCGCTGTGCACGTCGGGGTGCATGGGGCAGGTGTAGGTCTCGCCCGACGCACCTGCGGCCGGCCCGTCCGTGCCGCCCATCGCGCCCATGTCGTGCCCGGACATGTCGCCCATCTCGTGCCCGGACATGTCGCCCATGTCGTGCCCGGACGCCTCCCCTCCCCCGCCGTGACCGTGCGGCGCTCCGGCGTGCTCGTCGTCCTCGACGGGCACCAGGTCCATGCCGCACTGGGGGCAGCGGCCGGGCTCGTCGCTGCGCACCTCGGGGTGCATCGGACAGGTGTAGACCGGGGGGGCTTCCTTCGCCGCATCCGCCGACCGGCCCTTGGCCCCGGCGATGATCTTGCGCAGGGCTTCCTGGAGCTGGCTCTCGGAGTCGATGAGGAACTGGCTGCTGACCACGACCCGGTCACCCTCGTGCAGGCCATCCAGCACCTCGGTCATGTGCCGGTCGCCGACGATGCCGGTCTTGACCTCCCGGGGCTGGAACCGTCCCTCTCCCAGCGCCACGAAGGCGATCTGCCGCTTTCCGGAGTGCAGGATCGCCTCGGTCGGCACCGCCAGGGTGTCGTCCTTGCGGCGGTACTGGATGTAGACCGTCGCAAACATCCCGGGCTTGAGCCGCACCCCGGGGTTGTCGAACTCCAGGCGGACCGTCAGGGTGCGCGTCTGGCGGTTCAAGGTCGGGTAGATGTAGGACACCCGGCCCTCCAGGGTCTCGCCTCCCTGGTAGGTCAGCTCGAGCTGGGCCGGCTGCCCTTCCTCGACCCACGGGGCATCGTGCTCGTAGACCTCGGCGGTCACCCAGATCCGCTGCAGGTTGCCGATCCGGTACAGGTCCTTGCCCGCCGTGACCCGCGCCCCCTCGACGATGTCCTTGTGCAGTACGAAACCCGACGCCCGGGCCCGGACCGGCAGGGTTCGGCGGGCCTCGCCCCGGGCAACGATGGCGTCGATGTCGCGGTCGGCGATGTCCCACAACTCCAGCCGCCGTCGGGCGGACCGCGCGAGGTCGGAGTCCGCCCCCTGGGTGCGGATGGCCAGCAGGTACTCCTCCTGGGCGGCCACCAGCTCCGGCGAGTAGATGTCGAACAGGACCTGGCCCTTCCGGACCTCGTCGCCGGTGCGCTCCACGTAGATGCGCTCGACCCACCCCGAGTACCGCAGGTTGACGACGGACACCTCGTCTTCCCCGACCTCGACCTCGCCGATGGTGCGCAGGTGTCGGAACACGGTCGTGCGCCTCACCGGCGCGGTCTCGACGCCGATCTGCTGCACGACCCCGGGGGTGATGGAGACGATGTTGCTGTCCGGTCCGGACAGCTCGTCCTCGTAGACCGGGATGAGGTCCATGCCCATCGGCGACTTGCCGGGCTTGTCCCGGATGTAGGTCGGGTCCATCGGCGCCCGCCAGTAGGCGATCTTGCGCTCCCCCGCAGCACCCCCACCGCCGCCCGAGCCGCCGCCTCCTGCCCCGTCGTTCATCGGGGTGAGGTTCATGCCGCAGATGGGGCAGGTCCCAGGGTGATCCTGCACCACCTGGGGATGCATGCCGCAGGTGTAGAGCTGCTTGTCCGCGCCGTCGTCCGCGGTGGCCGTGGTGGTGGCGGTGGTGGACGCGGCCTGGTCCGCCCCTCCCCCACAGGCTCCGAGCCCCAGGGAAGCGACCAGCAGGACGCCCGAGAGGACGAACGGCAGCAGCAGGCCCCGACGGGCACGGACGGGCGTGGAGAACGGGCGGGTCATGGGCGGGCGTCCTCGGGGTGGATGCCGAGCGTGGCAAGGGCCTCGGCACGCTGCAGCCAGGTGGTGGTGACGGCGTCGATCCGGCCGCGCTCCAGGTCCAGCAGCGCGATCTCGGCATCGAACAACGAGGAGAAGTCGGCGCGGCCGACGGTGAAGTCGGCCAGGGTGACGGCCAGGGTGGTCTCGGCCGCGGGAATGAGCTGCTGTTCGTAGGTGGTGGCCTTGGCCGCGGCTCGCCGCCAGCGGGCGAGGATGGCGTCCATGTCGGCGACGATGTCGTCCACGAGCGCCTCGCGTCGGGCATCGACGCCCGAGGCCGCGGCCTGCCAGCCCCGCACCGCTCCCCGCGCTCGCCGTCCACTGCCGGTGGGGATGGGGACCGAGATCCCGACGGATACCAGGTCCCGACCGGGGTCGGTGTCGGTCTGCACCGTCCGCAGGCGGTATCCGGCCCACACCGTCGGGTCCGGCAGGGCGTCGGTGCGGGCCAGCGACACCGCCGCGTCTGCGGCCCGCCGCTCCGCGGCCAGGCGCGCGATCTCGGGGCGGTGCTCCTCGGCGATGGCCAGCCAATCGGCCTCGGCGGGTGGTGGCCGGGTGTCGACGGCGTCCGGGGTGGCGAAGGTCGCCGCCCGGTCGGCGGCCAGGGCCTGCGACAGGGCCGCCGTCAACTCGCGTTCGGCCCGGTCGAAGTCCTCGATGTCGTCCTGGAGCCGATCGCGGAGGACCCGCAACCGCAGCAGGTGGGACTGGCCGACGGCTCCCACCTCGTAGCGGGCCCGCACGGCGTCGAGCAGCTCCTCGGTGCGGCGCAGGTGGGCTTCGGTCACCCGGCGAAGCAACCGGGCACGGGCCAGCCGCCAGAAGGTCACCTCCACCTGGGAGGCCAGGACCAGGGCGGCTTCGTCGACGGCGGCGTCCGCGGCTCCGGCGCGTTCTTCGAGAACGGACCGCTGCTGGCGACTCCAGGCAGGCGGCCGTAGCGGCTGCTGGATCCGGACCTGCAGGCCCGCCATCGGGTGGTCGGCGAGGCCGAGGGAGTCCACGGGCACGTTGCTGTACTCCAGGCCGACCGCCGGGTCGGGCCATGCCCCGGCGACGGCGGCCCGGGCGGAGAGCTGTCGGGCCATGGCCCGGCGCGCGGCGAGCCCGGGGTTGGCGGCGATGGCGGCGTCGACCAACGCGGACAACGCCGCCGCCGGGTCCTCGGCCGCCGGGTCCTCGAGCGCCGGGTCCTCGGCCGCCGGGTCCTCGACCAACGGCTCCGAGGCCGACGGCTCCGAGGCCGACGGCTCCACCGCCGCGACGGGCGCGGGCATCGCCAATGCCAGCGCCAGGGCGACGCCGATCCGGCGGACAGGGGTACAGGGCATGCAGTCCTCCGCGGCTGGGGGCCCTTGCACGATGAGTGCCAGGTCGCAGAACGATGACATCGGCGCGAGACTCCACCGGCGCGCCAGGCCGCCGACCCCGCCGTACCGCCACGGTCCGCGCCCGGGCCAGTCGCCCGGTATCCCGCCGTGGCATTTCGCCGCACCGCGAGACATCTTCGCAGGCGCGCGAACCCCACGCCCGGCTCCAGCAGGCGGGACACGCCCCGGCCACCGGGCACGACGCGCGGGCCTCCGGCCCCAATCGGCCCGGCACGGGCCTTGCGTTACCGCTCCCCCGTGGAGGATCCACTGGTCGCTCGTTCGCCGCTGCCGCGCTCCGCCGTGAAACGCCCGATCCTGGGTCGGCTGGGCCGCCGGATGCTCGGCGCCTTCCTCGGCGTCACCCTGGTCCCACTGCTGGTGATCACCGCGTTCACGTGGTGGCAGGGTCGGGCCCTGATCGCCCGTTACCTCGCCCAGGACACCGAGCAGATCGCCCGGCTGTGGGCTGTCGATCTCGACGACTTCCTCAACCAGCAGCGGCTGGTGCTGGGTGCGCTGTCACTCGGCGACGACAGCGATGACACCGTCGCGATGATGAGCATCGCCGTCGCCCGCACCCCCTCGCTCGAGGCCTTGCTCTACCTCTCCCCGGCGGGCGATGTCCTGGCGTCCACCCGGACACCCGAGGACCTCGACCCCTGGGTGCGCGACGCCTGCATCCAGCTCGCGGCCGATCCCGAGCGCGTCATGACCCATGCCGGCGAGGGCCATGCCCACGAGGTGGTGCTCGCCATGCAGCCCGACGGCACGGCCGGCGTCCTCTGCGGCCTGGTCAGCTTCACCCTGCACCAGCAGATGCTCAGCGAGCGCGCCGAGCAGATCGGCGGGGGACTGGCCTACATCATCGACCGGGATGGCGATGTCGTCTGCCACGCCTTCGAAGAGGGAGAGCCCCACGTCCACCGGGGCGAGCACATCGGGGGCGAGATCGCCGCGATCGCCGCGCGGGGTCGCTCGTGGAGCGGCCGGGTGCAGGGCAGCCGGGGGCCGAGCTACGCCGCCTTCGCATCGGCCCGCAGCCTGCCCTGGGGGGTGTGGGTCGAGATCCCCGAACAGGTGGCCAGCCGCTCGCTGATGCCGCTGATGCGCCGATCCGCGACTGCCGCCGGCGTGTTCGCCCTGCTCGTCGGCGTGCTCGGCGTCATCGTGTCGCGGCGCCTGGTGCGGCCCCTGGTCGAAGTCTCCGCCGCCGCCGCCGAGATGGCCGAAGGAGCGCACGGATCCACCGTCGAGGTGGTCGGTACCGACGAAGTGGCCGACCTCGCCCGACAGTTCAACCGCATGAGCCGGGCGCTGGCCGAGTCCCACCGGGACCTCGACGCCAAGGTCGAGCAGCGGACGCGCCAGCTCGCCGCTGCCCGCGATTTCTCCGACCAGCTCCTCGACACCATGCGGGAGCGGATCCTCGTGCTGGACCGCGACCGCCGGGTCATCCGGGTCAACCGCGCCGCCGCCGACGCCTGGGGAGAGGACATCGTGGGCCGGGCGTGGGAGGCGCTGCTGCCCCGGCTGGGGCTGGCGGCCGAGCCCTGCCCCCTCGACGCCGTACTCCAGGCCGGTTGCCCCTGCACGGCGGAGTGGGAGTGCAGCACCGCCTGCCGGTCCGAGATCCTCGACGTCCACGCCTACCCGGTGCCCGGGGACGACGGCGACGCTGGCGCCGTCATCGTCATCGCCCGGGACATCACGGAGCAGCGCCGAATGCAGGCCCGCCTCCTGCACCAGGAGAAGATGGCGGCGCTGGGCATCCTCTCGGCTGGACTGGCCCACGAGATCGGCAACCCGCTTGCCAGCATGTCGTCGGAGCTGGAGCTGCTGGAGCTGGCCTGGGATCCCGAACGGGCCCGCGCCGCCCTTCCGGTGCTCCGCGACCAGATCCGGCGGATGGCCGGGCTGCTCCGGGAATTGGTCGACTTCGGCCGACCCGCCCGCGACTCGCTGGAGCCGACCTCCTGTGCCGCGGCCATCGAGCAGGCCGTGCGCCTGCTCCGCCATGATCCGCGCGCCCGCGGCGTGGAGATCGAGACCGAACTCGACCCCGACACGCCCGCGGCCATGGCCAGCACCGACCGCCTGGTCCAGGTCCTGGTCAACCTCGGGCTGAACGCCCTCGACGCCCTGGAGGGAGCCGGGCACCTGTCGTTCTCCCTCGGCACCGACCCTGACGGTGACGTCGCGATCGAGGTCATCGACGACGGCGGCGGCATGCCCGACCGCGTGGCGCGACAGGCCTTCTCGCCGTTCTTCACCACCAAGCCGCCCGGCCAGGGAACCGGCCTGGGCCTGTTCGTCAGCGACCGCATCATCGACAGCCTGGGAGGGCGGCTGGCGTTCTCCACCCGGCAGGGCGTCGGCACCCGGTTCACGATCACCCTGCCCGGGGTGCGAGGAGGAGAGGAATGAGCGAGCGCATCCTGGTGGTCGACGACGAAGCGGTGCTGCGCCACAACGTGGTGCGCTTCCTGTCGAGCCTCGGTCACGACGCCGTCGCGGCCGGGTCGGGCGAGCGGGCCGTCGACCTTCTCGGCGCCGAGCCCTTCGACCTGGTGATCACCGACCTGCGCATGCCGGGAATGGGGGGAATCGACCTGCTCTCCCACCTCGCGCAGCGGTACCCCGACACCCTCGCCATCGTGATCACGGCCCACGCCAGCATCGAGACGGCGGTCGACGCCCTGCGCCTGGGAGCCCAGGACTACCTCCTCAAGCCGATCTCGCTGGACGAGTTGGGACGCAAGGTCGGGCACCTGCTGGAACATCGCAACCTCCAGCGGCAGGTCCGCCGCCTCCGCCAGGAACTTCACCAGCGCTACGACACCACCGGCATGATCGCCGACAGCGCGGCGATGCAGCCGGTCCTGCGGCTGATCGCAAAGGCAGCCGGCTCGCGCAGCACGGTGCTCATCGAAGGGGAGAGCGGCACCGGCAAGGAGCTGGTCGCCCGAGCACTCCACGATCGGTCCCCGTGGGCGGACAAGGACTTCATCGCCGTCAACCTCGCCGCCCAACCGGCCGAGTTGGTCGACGCCACCCTGTTCGGCCACGAGCGCGGCGCCTTCACCGGCGCGACGTCGCGCCGGGAGGGGATCTTCCGAGCTGCTCGAGGAGGCACCGTCTTCCTGGACGAAATCGGCGAGCTTCCGATGCCGGTGCAGGTCAAGCTGCTGCGGGTTCTGGAGAACCGCGAGGTCCAGCCCGTGGGGAGCGACCGACCCGTCCCCGTCGATTTCCGCCTGGTCTGCGCCACCAATCGCAGCCTCCGGCAACTGGCGGAGGCGGGCGAATTCCGCGACGACCTGCGGTTCCGCCTGGATGTGCTGCGGATCGAACTGCCCCCGCTGCGCGACCGACGCGAGGACATCGCGCCCCTGGCCTGGTACTTCCTCCGCCAGCACGCGCGGGCGATGGGACTGCCGGCCCCGAGCCTGTCGACCGAGGCGTTGCGGCTGCTGGAGCGCTGGCACTGGCCGGGCAACGTCCGAGAACTGTCCAACATCATCGAGCGAGCGGTGCTGCTGTGTGATGACGACCGCATCGACCCCGCCGACCTCCCCGCCGAGCTGCGGGAGGTCCCGGCCTCGTCCACCACCAACCTCAAGGAGGCGGTGACCGCCTTCGAACGGACCCACATCCAGCGCGTGCTGGACCGGTGCCAGGGAAACAAGCCCCAGGCCGCCGAGCTGCTGGGCATCCACCTGGCCACGCTGTACCGCCACCTGGAGCGCCTCGGCGTCGGCTGAGTGTGCGTCGCGCTCAGCCGCCGGTCTCGGGCGTGACGTCCGGCGGCTCCCACAGCTCGATGCGGTTGCCCTCCGGGTCGGTCACCCAGCCAAAGGCTCCGAAGTCGCTGCGCTCCACCCGCTCGTCCACGTCGCAGCCGGCGGCGCGGAGCTGGGCGAGCATGGCGTCGAGGTCGGCGACGCGGAAGTTGATCATCACCTGCTGCGACAGCCGCCCGAAGTAGGGGCTGTCCGCGGCGAAGCTGCCCCAGACGACGTGGGCGCTCGGCTTGTCCCGGTCACTGCGCAGCGGGAACACCGCCCCCAGCCACTGCTGAACATCGAGGCCGAGGTGGTCGCGGTACCAGGCCACCGTACGCTCCCGGTCCGAGAAGCGCATGAACACACCACCGATGCCGAGGACCTTCTCCATGGGGACTCCGTGTCTCGAGCGAGGAGGGGGCCTCCCTCCCCTGTTTGAAGGGAACAGACAGGCGGAGGGTCGCCGCGACCGCTCCCGCCGGTCACTGTAGCGCGCGCCGCCGCGGAGAGGGGGCCGCCGGTCGCCCTTGCGCGACCAGTCATCGCAGACTCGCGAAGAGCCTTCGTGCGGGTGCGAAAGCCCGGCTGCGACAGGCCGCCGCAGGAGGTGCGATCTGCAAGATGCCAGCAGGGTCATCCACGCCTCGAAGACCTGGCATGCGCGGTGCATCTCCCCTCCCTGCACGCACCGAGCAGGCCTCCCCCCTCCTTCCCGTCCATGGAGAGGACCCACCATGTCCCCACTCCGACCGACCGCGATCGCAGCGGCGATGCTGGGCACGCTCTGCGTGTCCGGGATGGCCGTCGCTGCTGACACGTCCTTCCACGCCGCCGGCTACGGCTACGCCAACTTCGATGCCCCCCTCGACGGTGACGCCCCCGGCTTCACCGGTGTTGCCTTCAACCCCATCTTCCTCTGGCGCGAGGGGGACCGGATCCTGGTCAGCAACGAGGTGGAGATCGCCGATTCCGGCGACGGGCTCGACATCGGGCTGGAGTACGCCACGGTCGCCATCGACCTGTGGGGCCCCACGCTGGTCATCGGCAAGTTCCTGACGCCGACCGGACAATTCATCAGCCGGCTGCACCCGAGCTGGATCAACCGGATGCCGGACTTCCCGTTGCCCTACCGGGTGGGCGTGACGCCCATGAGCCACGCCGGCGCGTCCCTGCAGTACGCCGCCAACCTCACGGCCGACCAGAAGATCACCGGCGTGGCATTCCTCGCCAACGGCGTGCCGGAGTCCGAGGACGGAACCCCGGCGCTGATGCAGATCTTCACCGACGAGCCGCCCGACCGCTTCTCCACCGGCGGGCGACTCGGGCTGTTCCTGCTGCCCCAGCTCGAGCTCGGCGGCTCGGCCTTCTGGAGCCCCTATGGCGACCACGACTACCTGCTGCTCAGCGGCGACTTCGCCTTCACCGAGCTGGACGGCGTCGACATCCGCGGAGAGGTCATGCGGGCCACCTGGGGCGGTGACGAAGTCTTCACCGGCGCCTGGGCCCAGGCGTCCTGGCGGCTCTACCAGGTCGACAAGCTGCGCTTCCTTGAGCCCGTCGTCCGCTTCGGCTACGCCGACGGCAGCACCTTCAGCGGCGGCGATGCCCACGCCGCCAGCCTCGACATCGGCGAGGTGTTGCCGGTCTCCGGAGACCACGGGAGCGGAGCCGTCGATCTCGGATCCGAGCCCGCCTACGAGGTCTGCGTCGGTGCCGACCTGTGGCTGCGCAACAACGTCGTCGCCAAGCTCGCCTATGTCCACCGCGTCGAGGTCGACGAGCCGACGCTCCGCGCCCAGCTCGCCTTCGGCTACTGAGGAGTCCGCCATGTCCCCCCTTCGCACCGCGATCATCCGCACCGTGCTCTCCTCCGCTGCCCTCCTCTCCACCGGCGTGCTCACCACCCGCACCGCCAAAGCCGGCCCCGAACTCGACGGCGCCACCGTCTACCAGGACAACTGCGGCCGGTGTCACATGCCCCGCACCCCCGGCGATCTCTCGTCGGCCGGATGGCGAGCGGTGGCGTTCCACATGCGGGTCACCGCCAATCTCACCAAGGCGGAGTTCGACGCCCTGGAGGCCTTCCTGGCCCCGCCGCCGGCCACGGCCGAACCGGGTGCCACCTCTCGACCGGTGGAGTCCAACCCCGTCCTGGCCGGCAACTGCCTGCGCTGCCACGACAGCCAGCGGATCCAGGACGCCGTCGATGGTGGGCGCACCATGGCGGACTGGACGACGACCCTGGACCGGATGCGAACCTATGGCGCCCGGATCACGCCCGAGCAGGCCGACGAGCTGGCGCGCTGGCTGGCGACGGACGCACAGCGCTCCAACTGAAGCAACGCTCAGGCCCGGCCGGTATCCTGCCGGCCGGGCCGCTCCATGCCCCGTGCCCGATGTCCCCTGGAGGCCGCCATCCCCTTCGTCCCACTGCTCCTCGCGGCCCTGCCTGCGGCCGCCGCAGACACGCCCCACCCGCCCACGCCCGTGTCCCTGCCGGCCGCCGCCGGCGCCGTGGCTCCTGGCCTGTCGCAAGACGGCGACGGCCTGCTGCTGACCTGGTGGGAGCCGGCGGGAGAGGGCTCCGTGCTCCGCCTCGCTCGCTTCGACGGCACCACGATGTCGGCGGCCATGACCGTGTCCGCCCCCGCCGCGCCGGTCGTGAACTGGGCCGACACCCCGCAAGTCGCCCGCTCCGGGGACGGATCGCTGGTGGCCTGGTGGCCGCAGCAGGCCGGAGAGTCGCCCGACGCCTACGAAGTCGCCCTCGCCCGCTCGACGGACGAGGGGGCGAGCTGGACCGACCTCGGTGTCGTCCACGACGACGGCACCGACACCGAGCACGGCTTCGTCAGCATGGCGCCCGAGGGCCAAGGGCTGCGGGTGGCCTGGCTGGATGGCCGCGCCATGGTGGACCAGGGGCCCATGCAGCTCCGCACCACCTGGATCGGCCATGCGATCGGGCCCGCCCAGGTCGTGGACCCCCGCACCTGCGACTGCTGCGGCACTGCCCTCGTGCCGACCCCGGCCGGCCCGGTGGTGGTCTACCGCGATCGCTCCGACAACGAGACCCGCGACATCTTCGCGTCGGTGCGGCAGGCGGAGGGTTGGAGCACCCCCCGGAGCGTGTCCGACGACGGCTGGCAGATCGCCGGATGCCCGGTCAACGGACCGCGGGCGGCCCTCACCGGCGCGCATCTCGCGGTCACCTGGACGACCGGTGTCGCCGGCCCGCGGGTGCGCGCGGCATTCAGCGACGCCAGCACCCCGACCCTCTTCTCCCCGGCGGTCGAGCTGGATGGTCCCGACGACCGGGGGGAGCCACTGGGACGGGTGTACGTCACCGCGCTGGACGACGCGGGCCTCGCCGACACCGTCGCCGTGAGCTGGCTGCGCCAGGAGGACGGTCTGGGCCGGGTCCAGCTCGCCACCCTCCGCGCTGATGGGCAGCGCAGCGACGCGATCACCGTGGGGGAGACGACGGCGGATCGCAAGGCCGGCTTTCCTCGCCTCGGCCGCGCTGGCGACAGCATCCTCGTCGTGTGGACGGATCCCCGGCGGGTCGACTCCCTGCAGGCGGTCCGCCTCGCCGTCTCCGACCTGCCGGTACCGTCCGAACCGGCCCGCTCGGTGGTCACGACCGACGGCGGCGCCGCTCCCGCCGCAGCGGCCGCCGTTGCCGCCCTCCCCGACAAGTTCAAGCCCGTGCTCCCCGCCGACTACCGCGCGCCGGACCTGGCGGGGGTCGAGCACGGGTTGGCCCCGGAACGCCCGGGCCTGACCATGGTCAACTTCTTCGCGAGCTGGTGCCCGCCCTGCATGGCCGAGCTGCCCGTCATCGCCGAACTGGTGCAGCGCCACCCCGACCTGCACCTCGTCTCCATCGCGACCGACGACATGCCGGCCAAGGTCAAGGCCCTCGTCGCCCAGGGGCGGCTGTCCGGCCAGGTGCTGCTGGACAGCGCCCGCAACGTGACCCCGGCCTTCGGCGCCACCGAGCTGCCCACCACGCTGCTCTACGACGCCTCGGGCACCCTCATCTGGGCCCACGAGGGGCCCCTGACCGCCGATGAGCCGGAGTTGGAGGCGCTGCTGGCCGGCGGGTGACCGCCCCCCCCCCAAAGGCAGGCGGGGGGCGACCGGCTGTCGCCGGCAGGCCGCTCACTCCATGGGGCCATCCGAGTCGTCGTGCATGCCACACTCCATGCCGGCGTCGTGCCAGTGGTCGTGGTGCTTCAGCAGCGCATCGACCATGGCGTCCATGGCTTCTTCGTGGGCGCCCACGGCGGCGACGCATTCGTCGACGCTGGTGTGGTCCTCGTGCGCCGCGGTGTAGGCGGCGACTTCGTCATCCATGGCGGCGGCCATGTCTTCCGCGTCGGTCACCATGGCCCTGGAGTCCGCGTCCATGGAGCAGGCCGCGACATCTTCCATGGCGTGGCCGAAGTCCTCCATGGCGTGCCCCCACTCGGTCGTGTAGTCGGCCTGGAGCCGGGTCACCGCGTCGACGTCCGTGGATGCGGGCCCATGCCCGCGGGTGGGTCGAATTCTTGGCAAGCTTCGTGCCATGACCGTGGACGCCGCGACGCCCGCTACTCGTTCCCCCAGTCTGCACGCCGCGGCCGAGGTTCGCGTTGCCGCGAATCCACTCCGCAACCGTGCGAAGGACTCACCGCGCCACCAGCTTGCCGCGGATCATGCCCATCTGGCAGGCGAATTCGTACTCGCCGGGTTCCAGGGCCGGAAGGTCGACGACAACCTCCTCATTGGTGGGCAGGAGCCTGGAGATGTCGAAATCCTCGAACACGACCCGTTCTGTACACGAGCTGGTCTCCTTCCGGGTAAACCGGAGGCGCACCGGGCGGCCGGCGTCGACGACCACGATGTCCGGCGAGTAGCCCCCCGCAACGGTGATGGCGACTTCCTGCCGACCGTCGGTGGAGGCCGCTTTGACCCCTTTGCGAGGGCCCCAGTGGAACCAGGCGATGAACCCGATGAGGCCGACGCCGATCAGGTTGACGAGGATCTGCACGAGGAGGTGTGGGGTCATGGGCGCTTCTCCATCTCCGCCAGCGTCTCGGCCGACGAGCGGAACAGGCGAAGGCGGTTGGCGTTGGTGACGACGGTGACGGACGAAAAGGCCATGGCCGCACCCGCGATCATCGGGCTGAGCATCCAGCCGAACAGGGGGTAGAAGACACCGGCGGCAACCGGAATGCCCAGGACGTTGTAGGCGAATGCGCCGACCAGGTTCTGACGGATGTTGCGCATGGTCGCCCGGGAGACCTCGATGGCATGCACGACCCCGAGCAGGCTGCCACCCACGAGCGTGATGTCCGCGGCCTCGATGGCGACGTCGGTGCCGGTGCCGATGGCAAAGCCGACGTCGGCCTGCGCCAGGGCCGGGGCGTCGTTGATCCCATCCCCAACCATCCCCACCCGGCGCCCCTCGGCCTGCAGGCGACGCACCTCGTGGGCCTTGTCGGGCGGGAGTACCTCGGCCAGGACCCGCCGGATACCGACCTGGCGGGCGATGGCTTCCGCAGTCCGGCGGTTGTCCCCGGTGATCATCACGACCTCGATGCCCAGCTCCTGCAGCCGCCGGATCGCCAACTCCGAGTCGGCCTTGACGGTGTCGGCGACCGCCACGACGCCGAGCAGCGCGCCGTCGGCCACGACGTACATGGCCGACCGCCCTTCGTCGGCCAGCTCGTCCACCAAGGCCTCCATGGGCGCCGGATCGACTCCGATCCGGCCCATCAGCCGGCGGTTGCCGACGTGGACGATGCGGCCTTCCACCGTGGCCCGCACCCCGTGCCCGACGATGGCTTCGAAGTCGGCGGCACCGGAGAGCGCCAGCCCACGCTCGCGTGCGCCCACCACCACCGCCTGGGCCAGGGGGTGTTCGCTGACGGCATCGGCCGATGCCGCGAGGCGGAGCAGTTCGTCGGGATCACCGCCCGCGACCGGCCGGACGTCGGTCAGCGCCGGCTCGCCGCGGGTCACCGTGCCGGTCTTGTCGAGGACCACCACCTCCAGTCCCGACGCGGTCTGCAGGGCCTCGCCGTTGCGAATGAGAACCCCGCGCTCTGCAGCCCGGCCGACCCCGACGACCAGGCTCATGGGCGTGGCCAGTCCCAGCGCGCACGGGCAGGCGATGATCAGCACGGTCACCGCCGCGACGATGGCGTAGGAGATGTCCTTGCCGGAGTTGAACCAGGCCAGGAACGCCAGGATCGCCACGATCATCACGGCCGGCGTGAAGACGCCCGATACCTGGTCGACGATACGCCCGATGGGGGGCTTGGAGGCCTGGGCCTGCCGCACCATGTGGACGATGCGCGCCAGCGCCGTGTCCTTGCCCACCGCGGTGGCTCGGAAGCGGAACGCCCCCGTCTTGTTGATCGTTCCGCCGATGACCCTGTCGCCCACCGTCTTGTCCACGGGCATCGACTCGCCGGTGATCATCGATTCGTCCACGGCGCTGCTGCCCTCGGTGACGATCCCGTCCACCGGCACCTTCTCGCCGGGCCGCACGATGACGATGTCGTCGAGCACGACCTCGTCGACGGGGATCTCGACCTCTCCTCCGTTGCGGAGCACACGGGCCACCCGGGCCTGCAGCTCCATCAGCCTGGCGATGGCGTCGCTGGTCCGCCCCTTGGCACGGACCTCGAGGGCCTGGCCCAGCACGACCAGGGCGATCACGACCGAGATCACGTCGAAGAAGGGTTCTGCCAGCCGCTCCTCGGGGAAGATCCCCGGGGCGATCACCGCGACCGCCGAGTAGGTGTACGCCGCCAGCGTGCCCAACCCCACCAGCGTGTTCATGTCGCTGCTGCGGTGCCGCGCCGCCCGCACCATGCCGACGTAGAAGTCGCGCCCGGAGTACGCCATGACCGGCAGGGTCGCTGCGAGCTGGACCCACCAGCTCAGGCGGAGCTGTTCGTCGGTCATCGAGAAGGGCAGGATGTCGGGGACCATCAGCAGGACGACGGGCACGGCGACGACGGCGGCGACGATGAAGCGCCGCATCAACGACCGGTACTCCTCGTCGCGAAGGCGCTGCTCGCGCTCGAACTCGCTCTCCTGGGGAAGGCCCGAGCCCGCCGGCGGCACGGCCTCGACTTCGTAGCCGGCGGCGCGCACCGCTTCTACGAAGGCGTCCAGGCTTGCCTGGGACGGCAGGTAGTCGATCAGCACCTGCATCCGAGCGAGGTCCACGCTGGCGGAGAGCACGCCGGGGACCTGCCGAAGCGCGTGCTCGACCTTGGAGACGCAACTGGCACAGTGCATGCCCGCCAGCTTCAGCGAGGTCTGCTCGGCGCCCACCCGGATGTGGTGCTCCCGCAGGCGCTCCACGATGGTGGTGAGATCCACCCGGTCGGGTCGGTACCGGACATGGAGCACCGGCGTGCCGACCACCACATGGACCATCTCGACCCCGTCGAGGCCCTCCAGCGCCACCCGGGCGTGGTCCCGGCAGGACGCGCAGAGGTCTCGGTCCGCGCGCAGCTCGACGGACATCACCGCCGAGTCGGTGGTGGTGCCGGTGTGGCGACCGACGGCGGCGGCATCACCGTGCATGGGCTTTCCCTGGTGTGGACGTCGTGTGTTCCTCGACACCCCAAAAGTCCGCAACCTACGTGCCAGACCAACAACGCCCACCGGTCGCGGCCGGGTCCTGATCCTCCGGCCGCGCAGTCGCACGGATGCGAACGGGGTTCGCGGCGGCGCCGACCCTCAGCCCCGACACTCCACGTACTGCCCGATCCACTCGGCGAAGTCGAAGAATGTCGGGTCGTCGAAGACGTCGCTGTCATCCACGGTGAACTTGTCGGAGCCGCCGTGGTAGACGCCGGTGCTGGTGCCGAGCGAGCTGTCGACGGACAGCCCCTCGGCCAGCGGCTTGGTCAGCAGCAGGCTTTCCGCCGGCCGGTCGACGTCGATGTCCCCCAGCCCGATGAGGTTGTACATGGTGAGCATGGAGGACTCGGCTTCATCGCCGGTCCACGCGTAGAACAGCGGGGCGCTGCCGAACTGATCGCGGCCCTCCCCGCCCGCGGCATGGCAGCTCCAGCAGCGGCCGTGCCAGGCCCACACGCGATCGGTGAAGGACGCCACGAGGTCGGCTTCGTCGCAGCCCCCCAGCGGCGTCTGGAGGTCGTCGGGCAGGCCATCCCCACCCTCCGGGGCGGCACAGGCGTCGTCGACGTCGGTGCAGACCGCGTCGTGGCAGCTCGAACTCCACCGGATCCACTGCAGGAAGCCGTCGTACTCGCGCTGGATCACCTCTTGGGTGATGAGATCGCTGTCGGGGCTGGCCTGGAGGATGAAGGCGAGGATCTGCGAGGACTCCGGGTCGTCGAGATCGACCACCCCCTGCTGGATCATGCACTCCATGGACTCGCAGGGCGTGTCCCGGACGTACATCGACAGATCCACGCCAGAGAGGTGGCACTGGTTGCAGGTGTTGGGGTGCTCGTCCGTCATCAGCGGTTCGACGTAGCGTTCGTAGAGGTCGAGGTGGGCGTCGTCGGTGCACTCGGCCGGGATGCCGCCGTCGGATCCCCCGCCGTCCCCGTTGCCACCCTGTGGCTCCCCCTCCACCCGGCCGACACCACACCCGGCAAGCAGGCAGAGGGCGGGAAGCAGCGCGGGGAAGGGCCGGGACACGGTGGCAGTGTACTCCGACATCCCAGCTCGTCGCTCACTCCACGCGGATGTCGAGCTGCCAGTCGCCCAGCTCCTCGCCCCAGAAGTTGCCGATCCAGACCAGCACCTGCTGGCCGGCCTCCAGCTCGACCGTGGCGATGCTCGTGTAGATCTCGGCGTCCCGGTCTTCGTCGTCGTTGCAGGCCAGCTCCTCGGGGCACCGGTCCCCGACGGCGATGATGGCCAGCACGGTGTCGAACTCGGACTCGCCGAGGTCGAAGGTCCAGGTGCCGGTGCTCGGCGCGGTCCACAGCAGGATGTCGTCGTGCTCGGTGTAGGCCGCGCAGCTCGGCAGCGGATCCCAGGTCAGGTCCTCGAGCCCGTCGAGGTCCCCGACGGCCGCCGCCGTGCCGGTGACCGAGCCGATGTCGAGGTCATAGGGGAAGACGTAGGGGGCGATGTTGAGCTGGTAGTCGCCGGAGTCCCGCTTGGTGGCGCCATCGACCACCAGCAGGGCCAGCTCCCCCGCCCGGCCGGTGATCGTCAACGTGCTGTCGCTGCCGTCGCTGCCCCCGTCGTCGTCGCAGGCGACCTCGTCGGTCCGGCACGACTCGTAGACTCGGAGCACCGTGTCGAAGTCCGATCCGTCGGTGTCGACGACGTAGCAGCCATCTGCCGGGGCCTCCCAGACGAAGCCCACGTCCGGACCGCCGGCGGTCCCGCAGGTGTCGAGGTCGGTGAAGCTGTCGTCGGCATCGGCGGTGCTTCCGGTGGCCAGCAGGCCTTCGGCGACGGCGCCCACCGAGGCGTCCGCGCACTCGAGCAGGCAGGGCTTGCTGGTCCAACAGTCCACGTCGAGGCAGTCGATGCCTCCATCCCCATCGTCGTCCAGGCCGTCGTCGCAGACATGCTCGACGCAGGCATCTTCGCCGAAGCAGTCGAGGTCGTCGCAGTCGATGGCTCCGTCGCCGTCGTCGTCCAGGCCATCGGCGCAGTCGGCTTCGTAGCAGCCCTCGGCCCGCGCGCAGTCGCTGTCGTCGCAGTCGATGGCTCCGTCGCCGTCGTCGTCCAGGCCGTCGCTGCAGTCGGACTCGGGCGTGGCGCAGGCCGGATCGTCGATGCAGTCGGCGTCCAGGCAGTCGGCGTAGCCGTCGCCGTCGTCGTCTTCGCCGTTGTCGCAGTCCAGCTCGGGGCACCAGGGGTTGCCCAGGCAGTCGGGGTCGTCGCAGTCGGTGAGCCCGTCGCCGTCGTCGTCGTCGCCGTCGGTGCAGTCCTGCTCGATGCAGGCGTCGACGCCCTCGCAGTCGGGGTCGTCGCAGTCGATGAGCCCGTCGCCGTCGTCGTCGTCGCCGTCGCTGCAGTCGGATTCCTCGGTCGCCCCACCATCCGGAGCGCCGCCGTCGGCCGCCCCGCCATCCGCCGCCCCACCGTCGGGCATGCCGCCGTCGGGGGTGCCGCCGTCTGCCGCGCCACCGTCGGCCGCCTCACCGCCGTCGCCCTTGTCCCCACAGGAAACACCCAGGGTGGTCAGGCCCATGGCCAACGACAGGATGATCGGACGCACCGAACGCTTCATGCAGGTCTCCTCTGTCCGGGACATCGGAACGGTAGCATCACGCCGCCCCATGCCCGCCCCCCATGTGCAT
>RFKJ01000208.1 GCA_003694325.1 Deltaproteobacteria bacterium | reverse complement strand
CGGCCATCCGCGCGGCCTGGCCTGCCTGTACCCCCAGGTCGTCCTGGGGGCCCGAGCCGCCGGCATCACCCTCCGGGACGAAGCCCGGGCCTGGCCGGTGGATTTCGACCTGCCGCTGCTGGCGTCGCGCTCTCCCCGCCCCTACCAGCGGGAGGCGCTGGATGCCTGGCTGGCGGCCGGCCGCCGGGGGACCGTCGTGCTCCCCACCGGTGCCGGCAAGACCTTCGTCGCCCTGCTGGCCATCGCCGCGGCGGCCCGCCCGGCGCTGGTGGTGGCCCCCACCCTCGACCTGGTCGGCCAGTGGCACGATCGCCTCGCCGCCAGCTTCGGCGGCGAGGTCGGCATTCTCGGCGGCGGCCATCACGACGTCCAGCCGCTCACCGTCTCCACCTATGACAGCGCCCTGCTGCACCTCGCCCGGTACGGCGACCGCTTCGGCCTGCTCGTGTTCGACGAGGTCCACCATCTTCCGGCCCCCGGCTACATCACCGCCGCCCAGGCCGCCCTCGCCCCCTTCCGCCTCGGCCTGACCGCCACCCTGGAGCGGGCGGACGGGCGCGAGCAGGCGCTGCTCGACGTGGTCGGTCCCGTCGTCTACCGGCGCGAGATCACCGAGCTGTCGGGGGAGTTCCTCGCCGACTACGAGACGATCCGGCTGGAGGTCCACCTCAGCGCCGAGGAGCGGGCGCAGTACGACCACCATCGCAAGGTGTTCCGGGACTTCGTGAACCGCCACGGGATCCGCCTGGGGGGAGAGCACGGCTGGCAGAACTTCCTGCGCGAGGCTTCCCGCAGTCGGGAGGGGCGGGCCGCCCACCAGTCGTACATGACGGCCCGGCGCATCGCCCATGGAACCGAACGCAAGCTGGAACTGCTCCAGACGCTGTTGGAGGAGGAACGTGGCCGGCGGACGATTGTGTTCACCCAGGACAACGCCACCGCCTACAAGGTCAGCCGCGAGCTGCTCCTGCCCTGCATCAGCCACCAGACCGACGTCAAGGAGCGGCGGGCCATCCTGGATGCCTTCGAGGCGGGACGGATGCCGGCCCTGGTGACCAGCAAGGTGCTCAACGAAGGGGTGGACATCCCCGCGGCCGAGGTCGCCATCGTCCTGTCCGGCAGCGGCACCGTCCGTGAACACGTCCAGCGCCTGGGCCGCATCCTGCGCCCCGGCCGGGCCGCCGACGGTCGTCCCAAGCAGGCCCGGCTCTACGAGCTGGTCGCCGCCGACACCGCCGAGGAGCGCACCAGCGCCCGCCGTCGCCGCCACGCGGCCTACCAGGGCTGACCCGTGCTCACCACGCCGTTGCTGCGGGTCCAGGTCCGGGGGCGGGGCATCCGCCCGCGCCTGGTCGACCCCGAGGACCCGGCCCTGCGGGAGCGTGCCGCGCGGATCGGCGACATCTTCGAGCAGGCGCTTGCGGGCCGGTGGACCCGCGGGCAACTGGAGGCCCGCCTCCGCGAGCTGGAGGGACTGGAAGTCGACCACCGGCTCACCCGGGGCCTCGCCAAGGTGATGTGGGATCGCAGCGAGCTGGCGACGGTCGCCCCCCTGGACCCTGTCGAGATCCGGCAGCGGGTGTTCGCCCACGCCGCGGCCACCGGGCCCCTCGCCCGGCGGCCCGGTCCCACGGGGCGCCGGGTGGCCGCCGATGTCATCGCCGAGGTCGCCGCCGACCTGGGGGTCGCTCCCGACGAGGTCTCGGCCTCTCTGTATGCCGACCTGCGGGAGGAGCAGCGGATCGTGGACTGCCGTCCGCTTCCGCCCGACCGACTCCTGCACCGGTACAACGTCGCCCAGGTACAGGCGATCCTGCTCCGCGCCGCGTGGATGAAGGTCCGCCTCGTCGCTCCCCGCCCCAAGCGGGTGGCCCAGCTCCTCCGGTTCGCCCGGTTCCACCAGCTCATGTACCGGGTGGAGACCGTGGCCGGTGGCGCCGCGGTGCTGCTGCACCTCGACGGTCCCGAGAGCCTGCTGCGCCAGAGCAGTCGCTACGGGATGCAGCTCGCCACCTTCTTTCCCGCGGTGCTCCTCCAGGAGGGGGCCTGGACGGTGGAGGCCGAGGTGTTGTGGGGACGCCGCAGGCTGGCGAAGAAGCTGCTGATCACCCACGAGTGGGGGCTGCGCAGCCACTACCGGGACACCGGGGTGTGGCGGTCCCGGACCGAGGAGTGGTTCGAGGAGCGGTGGGGCGAGGACCAGCAGGGCTGGATTCGCCACCCCGGCGAGCTGCAGGTCGTCGAGGGGCAGCACATCATCGTGCCGACCTGGACCTTCCGCAAGCAGGGCCGGACCGCCCACCTCGACGTGGTGGGTTTCTGGCGGCGCAGCTACCTGCAGCAGCGCATCGAGCGGACCCCGGCCGACGTGGGGCTCGCCGTCAGCCGGCGCCTGTGCGGCGACAAGGAGGGCCTGCCCGACGCGCTCCGGGACCGGGTGATCGACTTCGCCGAGGTCATCCCGGTGGACCGGGTGGTCGACCTGCTCGAGCGGATTGCACGTTGACCGTGAGGCCGGGTGCGGGAGGACCGTTCACCTCACCGTCGGGCGTCGCGATCAGCGCTCGCGGGGCTCCATCGTCCCGAACACCCGGTCCCAGAACATCGTGCTGACGCCGAAGCGGAGGTCCTGGTACTTCTTGTTGTGGTGGTGGCTCATGTGGTGGGCCTTGAGCTTCACGAACCACTTCCACCGGATCCGGCTGTGGTGTTGTGCGTAGTGCATGCAGTCGTACACGCAGTAGCCGAAGACGAATCCGCTGAACAGGGGCCACATCAGCAGCGGGCCGAAGGCGGCGCGGAACAGAGCCATGAACACCACGCACAGGGTCAGGCTGACCGCCGGCGGCATCACCAGGCGGTACTTGTCCCAGTGCCACTGGTGGTGGACGCCGTGAACGAAGAAGTGGTACCGCTCTCCCCACGACGTGTCGGGAACCCAGTGGAAGGCCGTGCGGTGCAGCACGTACTCGGTCAGCCCCCACAGGACGTAGCCGGTCAGCCACAGGCCGATGGACGGCACCACCCCGACCCCCCGGTGCAGGCCGATGGCGAAGAAGGCGATGGTGCCGGGGATCCACAGCAGGGGGACGGTCCACCATGGCGTGCGGCTGAACAGGTCGATGAAGTCGCTCTGGAACATGCGCGGCGATTGCTCGGAGGCGCGCATCATGGGGGTCTCCAGGGAGGATCTCCGACCTACGCCGACCATGGGGACCCCGCAAGTGCGAAGCGTGCTTCGCACCTCGCCCGAGGCCGTCCGCAGGAGGTAGGCTTGCCCCTCGCCGCCATGGAGCGCCCCGTGCACGCCGTCTTCCAGTACCCTGTCTTTCTGCTCCTCCTCGTCTTCGGGCTCACCGGCTGCTTCAGCCCCCCCGAACCCACCCCGGCG
>RFKJ01000207.1 GCA_003694325.1 Deltaproteobacteria bacterium | reverse complement strand
CCTCCAGCAGTCGCTCCTCGGGCAGCAGCGCCTCCAGCAGCCGCTCCTCGGGCAGCAGCGCCTCCAGCAGCCGCTCCTCGGGCAGCAGTTCCTCGGGCGGCGGCTCGGCATTGACCACGCTGCCGGCGACGGTCGTCGACACGATGATGAAGAGCAACCGCAACATCAAGAAGTGCTTCTACCAGGAGTACAAGCGGTCCAACGGCAACCTCGGCACCGCCACGATCCGGTTCAAGGTCCTCCCCTCGGGCAAGGTCAGCAGCGCCTACGTGACGACCAGCCGCTACAAGGGCACCGAGCTGGACTCCTGCCTGTCGGCGGCCACCTACACCGTCACCTTCCCTCCCTTCGAGGGTGATCCGATCATCCTGGAGTGGACCGGCGGCGCCGGCTGATCGCCCCACGCGCCTCCCTGCGACGGACTCGTGACGGCCGCCCCTCGGGGCGGCCGCACCCGTTATGCGCCGCGGCCCACGTCCCGACGCCGGTCCGTGGATCCTCCCCTCGCCCTCCATCCGGTCAGATCCGCATGTCCAGCCCCGAACTCCGCAACATCGCCATCATCGCCCACGTCGACCACGGCAAGACCACCCTGGTCGACCACATGCTCCGCCAGGCGGGCACCTTCCGCGACAACGAAGCGGTCGAGGACCGGGTCATGGACTCCATGGACCTGGAGCGCGAGCGGGGAATCACCATCCTCGCCAAGAACACCGCCGTCCCCTACACGACCGCCGACGGCCGGCGGTTCAAGATCAACATCGTCGACACCCCCGGGCACGCCGACTTCGGCGGCGAGGTCGAGCGGGTGATGAAGATGGTCGACGGCGCGCTGCTGCTGGTCGACGCCAGCGAGGGGCCGCTGCCCCAGACCCGCTTCGTCCTGGGCAAGGCACTGGAGGCCGGCCACGAGGTGATCGTCTGCATCAACAAGATCGATCGCCCCGACGCCCGAGCCGAGGAGGTGGTCAACGAGGTCTACGACCTGTTCATCGACCTCGGCGCCGACGACGAGCAGATCGAGTTCCCCCTGCTGTACGCCTGCGCCAGGGAGGGCTACGCCCACGAGCACAACTCCCTGGAGCCCGGCGACCTGCGGCCCCTGTTCGACGCCATCGTCGCCCACGTCCCCGCTCCCCGGGGCAACCCCGACGCCGTGACCCAGGTGCTCGTCACCCAGCTCGACTACGACAACTACGTCGGGCGGCTGACCATCGGGCGGGTCGTCAACGGCACCGTGGTCAAGGGCCAGCAGTACGCCCTGGTGGCCAAGGACAGCACCAAGACCGTCAAGGTCAGCCAGCTCTTCACCTACGACGGCCTGCAACGGGTCCCCGCCGACTCGGTGCCCGCCGGCGAGATCCTGGCCATCGCCGGCATCGACGAGCTGCACATCGGCGACACCCTCACCGACGTCGACGATCCCCGGCCGCTGCCCCGGGTCAAGGTGGAGGAGCCCACCATCGGGGTGACCTTCCTGGCCAACGACGGCCCCTTCGCCGGTCGTGACGGCAAGCAGGTCACCATGCGCAAGATCCGCGAGCGACTGGAGAAGGAGATCCTCCACAACGTCGCGCTGCGGGTGGACCTGTCCGAGCTGGACCGGGCGCGGGTCCTGGGGCGGGGAGAGCTGCAGCTCGCCATCCTCATCGAGCAGATGCGGCGCGAGGGCTTCGAGCTGTGCGTGTCCAAGCCCGAAGTCGTGGTCCGGCAGGAGGGCGACCGGATCCTCGAACCCTACGAGATCGCCACCCTCGACTTCCCCAACGACTTCATGGGGGTGGTCACCGAGAAGCTCAACCTGCGCAAGGGTCGGATGGTCGAGATGAAGATGGCCGGCAGCAACCGGATGAAGGTGAGCTTCCGGGTGCCCAGCCGGGGGCTGATCGGCTTCCGGGGCGAGTACCTCAACGACACCCGCGGCCAGGGCATCATGAACACCCTCTTCGACGGGTGGGACGACCACGCCGGCTACATCCCCTACCGGGTCAACGGCTCGCTGGTCTCCGACCGGCAGGGCCAGACCACCGCCTACGCGCTGTACTCGCTGCAGGAACGGGGCAAGCTGTTCGTCGGGGTCCAGGAGGATGTCTACGAGGGCATGATCATCGGGGAGAACGCCCGCGAGAACGACATGAACGTCAACCCGACCAAGGCCAAGCAGCTCACCAACATCCGGTCGGCCGGTGCGGACGAGAAGCTCATCCTGACTCCGCCCATCCAGCTCACCCTGGAGAAGGCCATGGAGTACATCGCCGAGGACGAGCTGGTCGAGGTGACCCCCCACCACATCCGGCTGCGCAAGAAGATCCTCCCGGCCAACCAGCGGTCGGTGGTCCGGGGAGACCGCAAGAAGAAGAAGTAGCCGACGGCCATGCCGGGGCGATCGGGAGGCGCGCCCGGCCCGGGCGGCGGCTTCAGCCCCCGGCGCCGCACTGCCCCCGCCAGCGCAGCAGGTGATCGCAGAGCACCAGCGCCACCATCGCCTCGACGATGGGCACCGCCCGGGGCAGCACGCAGGGATCGTGGCGCCCCCGGGGGCGCACCGTCACGGCGCGTCCCTGCCGGTCGACCGTGTTTTGTTCCTGGAAGATGGTGGCGACCGGCTTGAAGGCCACCGACAGCTCGATGGGCATGCCGTTGCTGATCCCGCCCTGGATGCCGCCGCTGTGGTTGGTCCGGGTGCGCACCCGGGCCCCGGATGGCAGGCGTGCCGCCTGGGGATCGTCGGGAGGCGCCGGCTCGAAGAGGTCGTTGTGCTGGCTGCCCCGCAGCGACAGCCCGCCGTAGCCCGACCCCGACTCGAACCCCTTGGCCGCGGGCAGCGACAGCATGGCCTTGGCGAGGTCGGCTTCGAGCTTGTCGAACACCGGGCTGCCGAGGCCTGCCGGGACGTAGCGGGCCACGGCGCGGACGACGCCGCCGATGGTGTCGCCCGCCTTGCGGACCTCGCGGATGCACGCCTCCATGGCCGCCGCGGCGTCCGGATCGGGACAGCGGACGGGGTGGGCGTCGACCGCCGCCGCGGTCACCTGCGCCGGGTCGCAGCCGGCGACGACGTCGCCGACCCGGTCCACCCAGGCCACGATCTCGACCGGGGGCGAGGTCAACGCAGCCAGCACCTGCCGGGCTACCGCCCCGGCGGCCACCCGGCCCACGGTCTCGCGGGCGCTGGCCCGCCCGCCGCCGGCCCAGGCCCGCAGGCCGTAGCGCGCCTCGGTCGTCAGGTCGGCGTGGCTGGGGCGGTACCGGTCGCGAAACGGAGCGTAGGCCGCGGGGTCGGCGTCCCGGTTGCGCACCAGCATGGCGATGGGGCTGCCGAGCGTCCGCCCCTCGAACAGCCCGCTGAGCACCTCGACCCGGTCGGCCTCCCGCCGCTGGCTGACGAGCGCCGACTGCCCCGGCCGCCGCCGGTCCAGCTCGGCCTGGACCGCCTCGAGGTCGAGGTGCAGGCCCGGCGGGCAGCCGTCGATGACCACGCCGAGCCCCCCGCCGTGGCTCTCGCCGAAGGTGGTGACCGCAAACATCGTGCCGAAGGTCGAGGACATGCCCCCGGTCTATCACCGGGCCCGGGTCCGGCGGGGTAGGTTGCCGCGGTGCACGCCTCGGCTCGCCCCCTCCAACGACCCGCCCCCGCCGTCGTCGTCGTCACCTGGCGGGGTGGCGCCCTGGTCGAGCGCTGTCTCCAGGCGCTCCGGGCCCAGACCCTGCCGCCGCGTCGGATCGT
>RFKJ01000206.1 GCA_003694325.1 Deltaproteobacteria bacterium | reverse complement strand
GGTCGAGGGCAGCGTCGTCGAAGTACTCGATGGCCCGGGGGTCGAGGGCGCTGGCCTCCGCCGTGGGGCGCCACGGCCGCCGAGCCCCGGCCCGGGCCCGTTCGACCAGGCGCAGGGTGCGGTCCAGGTCGGGCAGGAAGGCCATCAGCGACAACACGGCCGCCGGCAGCGGGACGAGCCGCAGGCGGGCGCGGGTGATGACCCCGAGGGTCCCCTCCTGCCCGATCATCAGGTCGAGGAGGTTGTCGGCCGGGAAGTAGCCGGCGGCGGTCTTGACGGCGGGTTCCTGCCACCGGGGCCGGGGCCAGTCCGCGGGGAGGGGGGTGGACCGATCACACCACCGGATCGTGCCGTCGGGGAGGACGACCTGCAGGGCCTCGACCCACGGCCGGGTCGGGCCGTAGCGGAAGCTGCGGGCGCCGCTGGCGTTGCAGGCGATGGCCGCCCCCAGCGAGCACTCCCGCCGCGAGGTGGGGTCGGGGGGGAACAGGCGGCCGTCGTTCTCGACCCGGTCCTGGTAGTCGCCCAGCAGCACGCCGCCCTCAGCGTCGTCGGCGGCATGGATCCGGTCGAGCATCTCGGTGGACAGCAGCCAGCCCCCCTCGGGGACCGGCGCGCCGGTGGTGGAGGTGCGCCGCGCGGTGACGGTGACCGGCACCCGCCGGTGCCGGGCCTCGGCGAGCACCTCGGCCACCTCCTCGGCCGACCGGGGGCGGAACAGGGCCTCGGCCCGCCCCCGGGTGTTGCTGGCGTCGGAGAGGTAGCCCTCGATGACGGCCGGGTCGGTGATCGGGGAGATCATCGCCGTGCCCTATCGTGGCGGTTCAGCGCGTCGCCACGATGATGTTGCGGTCGCCGGGGTGCCACGGGCGCCCCGAGAGATCGCTGACCAGGTCGAAGCTCTGGAAGCCGGCGGCCGCCAGCATCCGGCACAGCTCCGGGGCGCTGTACAGCCGCATGTGGGTGTGGCGCAGCTCCACCCTGGCGTTGCCCTCGCCGTCGTCGGCGACCAGCCGCCACTCGGCGTGCATCACCCCCTCCACCGGGTCCCAGGCGCGCTGCTCCAGGGCGACCACCCCGCCGGCCTCGGACCAGCCGCGCCCGGTGTAGCCGTTCATGATCGTCTCGATGCCCGGGCAGTCGATGAGGAAGATCCCGCCGGGGCGCAGCACGCTGGCGACCGCCCGGGCGAAGTCCAGGTCACCCCGACCCCCCGGTCGCGCCGCGGCCCCCCCGTGGACGCCGCCGTCCCCGAAGTACCCGAAGCTGCCCCAGATGTTCAGCGCGACGTCGAAGGGATCGTCGCCGGCCACCGGGTCCACCAGGCGGTCGGCGTCGCGCAGGTCGCATTCCTCGAACCGGACCGCCAGCGACCGGGCCGCCGCCGCCCGCCGCGCCTCCTGCAGCAGCGGCGCGCAGCGGTCGATACCGGTGACATCCAGCCCCTCGGCGGCGAGGGCCAGGGCCAGGCGGCCATCGCCGCAGGGGGCGTCCAGCACCCGCTCGCCGGGCTCCAGCCCCAGCAGCTCGACGATGTCCCGGGCCTGGGCGGCCGTGACCTCGGGCGGGTGGATGGCCCGCTGGAAGTCCAGCCACAGTCCGCCGAAGAAGGAGTCCGTCCACTCGCCTGGTTCACGCTGTCCCGGCATCGCCCTTCCTCCCGGGGTCCGTTGCAGTCGTTCCCGTGTAGCATCCCCGAGTCGGACTGCGTCGCCGAGGCCGGCGTCCGTCGGACGACTCCCTCGTGGGGCGATCCGCGCTCCGTCACTCCCCGGGACACGACGCCATGAGCATCAACCACAAGAACCGCCTCCGCAACAGCTTTGCCGAGGTCGTCAAGCGCCAGGCCGGCGAACTCGCCGAGCTGGTGCGCGACATCCAGTCCGACCCCGACGTCCGGGACGCCCTGTGTTTCGAGCTGGAGCGCATCGAGGGGACCGCGGCCTCCCTGGGGCTCACCCCCATCGAGCGGGCGGCCCGCGAGGCCCTGACCGCGGACGACGACGCAGCCTTCCTGGAGCGGGTGGAACGCCTCGTCGACGCCTGCCGGGCGCTGGAGGGCGTGCACACCCTGTTCCGCCCGGTCATCGTCATCGGGGCCGACGTCCCCGCCCATGTCGACCTCGCCGTCGACCTGCGGGCGGCCGAGGACGTCGCCGAGGCCCTGGCCCTGGCCGAGGCCGAGGACCCCGCCGCCTTCGTCGTGCCGATCGACCATCTCGATGCGCTGTGTGCCCGGGTCGAGGGGGCGCTGAAGGCGGTGCCGATCTATGCCTGCGGGCCGGGGGATGCCCTCGACCTGCGCCTCGCTGCGGCCCGGCGCGGAGCCGCCGGCTACGTCGGCACCCCGGTCCGGCTCCCGGTCCTCCTCGACCTGGTGCGGGCCCGCGCCCGGGAGGCCGATCCCCCGCCGTACCGGGTGCTGGTGGTGGAGAGCGACCTCGAGGTGGCGCGGACGGTGGTCGGGGCGCTGTCCGGGCCGCACCGGGAGGTCCACCGGGTCGCCCGGGCGGGCGAGCTGCTGCCGGAGCTGGACGCCTTCCGGCCCGAGCTGGTCCTCCTGGCCGCCCGCGGGGATGACTTCGAGGGGGGCGCCATCGCCTCGGTGATCCACGGGCACGACGTGCACGGAGGGGTCCCGGTGCTGATCATGGCCGACGGCGTGGATGTCGAGCAGGCCGCGCTGGTTGCGGGCGCCGACGACATCATCCGCAAGCCCATCGACCCCGAGCGGCTGCGATCCCGGGTGCTGCCACGCCTGCGGCGCGCTCGGGAGGCCGAGGCCGCCCGGATCGACGACCGCCTGACCGGCGTGCTGTCGCGCCGGGCCCTGTTGCGGCTCGCCGACCGGGAGATCGGGCTGGCCCGCCGCACCGACGCCCCCCTCGCCGTCATCCTGGTCGACGTGGACGGGATGAAGGGCATCAACGAGGCCCATGGCCTGGTCACCGGCGATGCCGCGCTCCAGGAGCTGGCGAGGGTCCTGGGGCGTACCTTCCGGGAGACCGACCTCATCGGCCGGGTGGGGGGGGACAGCTTCGCGGTGCTGCTGCCGTCGTGCACGGCGCGGGCAGCCCGCAAGCGGGTCCAGGCGGTGGGCGAGGCGATGCGCGCCTGGGGCGCCGAGCAGGGCATCAAGGACCTCGACGTCTCGGTGGGGATCGCCGACACCACCGACACCGTGGCCGACGTCATGGCCCGGGCCGACCGGGCGCTGGTGCAGGCCCGCAACGACGGCGGCGGGCGGGTCCACGTCGACGGCTTCGTGCCCGCCGTGTTGCGTTGACGGCGGTTCGCCCCCCCGCCCGCGTCTCCCGCGTCGCGGGAACGCCCCCTGCAACGCGCCGCCCGCGTCGCGGGAACGCCCCCTACAACGACGCCAGCAGGCGGCGGTAGGTGTCGTACCGCGCCGGGTTGATCGCCCCCGATGCCACCGCCTGCTTCACCCCGCAGTCGGCCTCGGGTTCGGCATCGTGGGCGCAGTCGGCGTAGCGGCAGGGGTAGGCGTCGAACTCGGGGAAGCCCTTTCGCAGGCTGTCCCGGTCGAGTCCCCACAGCCCGAAGGCCCGCACCCCGGGCGTGTCGATGATCCACGTGCCGTCGGGCAGTCGGTGCAGGGCGGAGAAGGTGGTGGTGTGCCGACCCTTGCCGTCCTTGTGCCGCACCGCGCCCACCTCGACGTGCTCGGCGTCCCGCAGGGCGTTGATCAGGCTGGACTTGCCGACCCCGGAGTGGCCGACCAGCGCGGCGGTCCGGCCGCGGAGGAGGTCGCGCAGGGCGTCGATCCCGGCGCCGGTCCGGGTGGAGGTCCACACCACCGGCAGGTCCAGATCGCGGTAGGGGGCGAGCTGGGCCTCGATGTCGGCGCGCCGGCGGTCGTCGGCGAGATCGAGCTTGTTGATGACCACCGCGGATCGGGCGCCTCCCTGGTGGGCGGCGAGGTGGATGCGGTCGATGAGGCGCGCCTTGAAGGTCGGCCGCCGGGTAGCCATCACGATGACCACGATGTCGATGTTGGCGGCGATCGCCCGCTGGATGCCGGGATCCATCGGGTCGGGTCGGGACAGCAGGCTGCGGCGGGGCCGCACCCGGATCACCAGCGGCTCGGCGTCGGGGCGCTCCTCCAGCTCGACCCGGTCCCCCACGGCGATGGCCGACTTCTGGACCACGGCCAGGTCGGGGGCGAGGGAGCAGTGGATGGTGGTGTCGGCGCCATCGACGAGCACCTCGCAGGCGCCGCGGCGGACCCCGGCGACGGTGCCGACGGTCACCGCGGCCCCGAGTCCGGGGCGGGACCCCGGTGTTCGCTGCGTCCCCAGGCGGCGGTCTGGTTGCTCTGGTAGATGACCGCCCCTTCCTGGCGGAAGCAGAACGCGTAGTCGATGAACCAGGTCCCCCGGAGCTGGCGGGTGCGGGTGGCCACCAGCTCGGCCTCCACCGGGGGGCCGATCCGACCCATGCGGGGGAACCGGGCGCTCTTGATGTGGGTGCCGAATCCGACCCAGCCCCGGGTGGGGCGCAGGTCCATGACGTAGACGGCGTGGAGCTGGCCCAGCGTGCCGGTGACCTGGATGGCGATGGCGCCCGGGAAGTGCTTGTCGTGGCCCGGCCAGCAGCGCTGGGCGTCGACCAGCGGCCCCAGGCGGGTGGTGTCGATGCCGGCCACCAGTCGGCCGGCGTCCCGGTCCAGCTCCAGCAGGTCGTGGACGTACCAGGCGTCGGGGGTGTACAGGCTCTCGTCGGCGAAGTCGTCGGGCAGCGGCATGGGCCCCCGCTAATCCGGGCAGGCCGCAGATGCCGGGCTATGGTGCGGCCGTTCCCCGCCTCCGGCATCGGTCAGCCATGCACTCCAGCCTCTCCCTCCTCCTGTTGCTGTCGGCCTGCTCCGGCGACAAGATCGGCGCCGGCGACTCGGCGGACCCCGCCGCCGCCCTGCCGGACCTGGCCCTCTCCGTCACCCTCTCGGACGTCATCCCCACGGTGGCCACGGCCACCTGGTCCCTCGACAGCGACGACGTCGTCGTGAACGCCGCCTGGGTCGAGTTCGGCCGCGACGGCAGCTTCGACACCCGGGTCGCCGTCGACCTCTCGGCGGGCAGCCCCGTCGCGACGCCGCTGCTCGGCATGAAGCCCGACACCACCTACGGGGTGCGGGTCGTCGCCGACACCGACCTGGGCACCGTCACCAGCGATGCGGTCGACGTCACCACCGGCCCGGTCAGCCCGGACCTGCCGGGGACCACCGTCGAGGTCGGCGATGCCGACGCCATGCACCGGGGTTTCTACGTCACCTCCATCGTCGCCGCCTCGACGGCGGTGATCCTCGACTCCGATGGCGACTACGTGTGGTGGTACACGCTGGAGGGCGTCGATCGCCTGGGGCGGGTGCGCCTGTCCCGGGACCGCAGCAGCGTGTGGATGGCCACCATCAACCTCGACGGCGAGGAAGACGTCGACATCGTCCGGGTCAGCGTCGACGGCAGCACCGAGGAACACATCTCCACTCCGCGACGCCACCACGACTTCGTGGAGCTGTCCGACGGGACCCTGGTCTACACCGCCGAGGATCCCACCGACGTCGGCGCCGTCACCGTCGCCGGCGACATCGTCGTCGAGCGGGCGCCCGACGGGTCGACCCGCGAGGTCTACCGCGTCCTCGACCACCACGAGCCGTTCTCCGGGTCCACCAACGGCGGCCCGCGCTGGCCCCACGCCAACGCCATCGACGCGATCGACGACGAGTCCGCCTACCTCGTGTCCTTCCTCTACATGAACGGCATCGCCCGCATCGACCGGGCCACCGGAGACGAGACCTGGTTCCTCGGCGGGGGGGAGAGCGACTTCCACCGGAGCGACGGCTCCAGCGACTACACCGACTACCAGCACGGAATCGAGCTGCTCGGCGACCGCCTGCTCATCTTCGACAACGGCCACAGCGCCCACAGCTCGCGGGCGGTCGAGGTCGCCTTCGACACCGGCACGATGCTGGCCGAGGAAGCGTGGGAGTACCGCCCCGATCCCGAGCTGGACACCGTGACCATGGGCGACGTGCACCGGTTTGCGGACGGCAACACCCTCGTCACCTTCTCCTACAACGGGGTCATCGAGGAGGTCGACCCCAGCGGGGACGGGGTGTGGAGGCTGTCGACCGACATCGGCGGAGCCCTGTCCTGGCTGGACTTCTACGACCGGCTGCAGCCGGAGTAGGCCCCCCGCGGGCCCTCACAGCCGGAAGGGGCGGGGGGCGATGACCACCGCCTGGTCGCCGGCGGCGACGGTGTGGTCGGCGGGAGGATTGACCAGGGCGCCGCCCTGCCGGGGCTCGATACTGACCAGGATGGCGTTGTGCTCGTTCTTGAGGGCGAGGTGCAGCTCCATCACCGTCCTGCCGTGCAGCCGCCGCGGGATCTCGACCTTGTGGAAGGCGTTGCCGGTGGTGGTCGTCAGCAGGTCGCTGAGGACGGCGGCCATGCCGCGGCTGCGGCCGATGGAGCCCATGACCACGCCGGCGTACCAGTCGCGGATGACCACGGCCTCGACGCCGGCCATGCGCAGCAGGTCCTCGTGCTGGCTGTTGATCAGCTCGGCGCAGACGAAGATTCCCGGCGAGAGGCGCTCGATGGTCAGGGCGGTCAGCACCGTGCGGGCGTCGCGGTCGGCGTCGGTGCGATCCCCCCACATGTCGGTGAGG
Source organism: Deltaproteobacteria bacterium (assembly GCA_003694325.1). Lineage (GTDB taxonomy): Bacteria > Myxococcota_A > UBA796 > UBA796 > UBA2385 > J125. The sequence continues at coordinate 3,818 of RFKJ01000206.1, read as the reverse complement.
ATGATCACCGCGGCGGCGCGGCCGATCGCCAGGTCCTCCAGGACGTCGACCCGGGTGTAGTCGGCCCGGTGGAAGCGGATCTGCTCGTGGCGGGCGCGCAGCTCGGCCAGCTCGACGGGCTCCTCGTCGTGGTCTCCCACGACCACGATGAGGGCGTGGCGGGAGGCCGGGCCCACCAGCTCCCGCAGCATGGTGGCGCCGGCCGGGTTCCAGCCGCACACGACGATGTGTTCGTTCAGGTCGGCGGTGTGCATGATGTCCAGCTCCAGGCGCTGGGTGAGCAGGTTGGTCATCGTGGCCGACACGGTGCCGACGAACACGCCGAACACGGTGAGGCCGCCGAGCATCAGGCCCAGGGTGACCAACCGCCCGATGGGCGAGGCCGGCATCCCGCCGGTGGGCTCGCCGGCGACGAGGGTGTAGACCGAAAACCAGAGGGCTCCCTGCAGCGAGTCGGCGTCGACCCCCTGCTGCTCGATGACCACGTGGCCGGTTCCGGTGTGGACCAGCACGGCGCCCACCAGGACGAGGGTGGCGCTGATGGTGGCCACGATGGTGATCTCGGAGAGGCTGCGCTTGATGACCCCGCCCAGGAAGCGCATCCGCCGGTTGAGCAGCACGCCGGCCCGGAACAGCCGCAGCAGCATGAGCACCCGGAACAGGCGCAGCCCGCGGTAGACGGGGAGGATCGCGAGGATGTCGGCCCAGTAGCGGATGAAGAAGCTCCGCTTGCGCTGGATGACGAGGAACCGCAGGGTCAGCTCGACGGCGAAGATCACCGCCATGGTGTCGGAGATGACGGCGAAGACGTCGCTGATCGGCTGGCCGCGGGTGGCTTCTTCGGCCAGCACCGACAGCACCGCCGTCAGGATGAGGACGATGAGCACCAGCTCGGTGACCGGGTGGACCAGGAAGCGGTCCAGTGCCTGGCGCGCCCGGACGGCGCGGCTGCCGGTGTGCGACGATGGAGGGGACTCGGCCACGGCTGCTCGGGCTGGGGTGCCGACAATAGCGGGAGGTGCGCGTGCTGATCTTCGACGACCCGGCCTTCGACGAGCACCACCAGGGCCCGGGGCATCCCGAGAGCCCGGCGCGGCTGGTCGCGGTGCGCGCCGCGTTGGCCGGCCGGCCGTGGATCCGCCGCCGGGGGCGGCCGGCGACGGTCGAGGAACTGTGCACCGTGCATGCCCCGGCCTACGTTGACGCGGTGCTGGCCACCGACGGTCGGCCGGTGGTGCTCGACCCCGACGTGTCGACGTCGGCGGGCTCGGTGCGGGCGGCGCGGCGGGCCGCCGGGGCGGCGCTGGACGCAGCGGACGCCCTGGTGCGCGGCGAGCCCGGCTTCGTGCTGTGTCGGCCGCCGGGCCACCACGCCACCCCCGACCGGGCCATGGGCTTCTGCATCTTCAACAACGCCGCCCTGGCGGCCCACCGGCTGACGGGTCGCGACGGCGACGGGGCCCGGCGGCGGGTGCTGGTCTTCGACCCCGATGTCCACCACGGCAATGGCACCCAGGACATCTTCTGGCAGCGCGACGACGTGCTCTACGTCAGCCTGCACCGCGCCCCGTTCTACCCGGGGTCGGGCGCGGAGACCGAGCGGGGAGCGGGGCCGGGAGCCGGACTCACGGTCAACGTCGAGCTGCCCGCGGGGGCCGGAGACGACGTGGTCCTGGCGGCATTCTTCGAGCGGGCACTGCCGGCCATCGAGGACTTCGATCCCGAGTACTGCGTGATCAGCGCCGGCTACGACGCCCTGGCCGGCGATCCCCTGGGCGGCATGCGGCTGAGCATCGACGGGCTCTGCCGGATGTGGGCCCCCATCGTCGCGGCCGTGCCCACGATGGCCGTCCTCGAGGGCGGCTACGACCCGCCGCTGCTCGGGCGGGCGGTCGCGGCCACGGCGGACCTCCTGGCCGGCGACGCCACGGGTCGACGCGGCCCACCCGGAGTGCGGCGGCAACCGACCGCGCCCTGACGATCGCCTGCTACAATGGTGGCAGCCCTGGAGGCTCGATGGCACGACCGCACCCTGCCTTCTTCTCCCTGCTCGCCCTGCTGGCCTGCACCGGGATGCAGGACGGCGACGATGGCGATGTCGCGGACGGTCCGCGCTGCGACGCCGACGCGGCCACCGGCCCCACCGGCACCAGCCAGCGCGGCGGGATGGCCTACCAGGTGGGCGACATCGTCGACGACGTCGACCTGGTCGACGCCGACGGCCACACCGTGTCCATCTACGACATGTGCGGGAGGACGGTGATGCTGGTGCACGGGGAGCTTGGTTGAAGCACCTGTGACACGCTGGCCGGTCTGGCTCAGCCCCTCATGAAGGACTACCAGGAGTACGGGTTCCAGTACATCGAGCTGGTCTCGTACGCCTACGCCACCCGCAGCACCGGCGCGCCGTCGCCGGAAGACGCCGCCGCCTTCGAAGAAGACTACGGGTTCACCACCGCCATGGCCCTGGTCGACGACTCGGGCTTCCATTCCCTGTTCGAGATCGACGGGGCTTCGCCCAGCATCTCCTACCTCGGTCCGGACATGTCGGTGCTGGCGGTCGACACCACCACCACCAGTCCCGGCGCCTACATCGACACCGACGGCGACGACGACGCGGGCTGGTTGCAGTAGCGCGGCGCCGCACCGGATAGCCTGGGGCCTGCCTCCTCCGGTCGGGAGAGGCCGCCTCGCTCCCCGGTGATGCCATGTCTCAGCAGGACCCCGACGGCCCAGGAATCGGCGACGGCCTGTTCGGCCTCGACCGCGACCCCCGCACCGCGAAGGTGCAGGTGATCCCCGTGCCCTGGGAGGCCACCGCGTCCTACGGCCGCGGCACCCGCCACGGCCCGGCGGCGGTGCTGCGGGCCAGCGGGCAGGTGGACCTGTCCGACCTGGACTGGGGCGAGCCGTGGAGAGCGGGCATCGGCCTCCTCGATCTCGGCGACCGGATCGACCGGCTCGGGGCCGAGGTCGACGCCGACGCGCGGGCGGTCATCGACAGCGGTGGGGAACACCCCGACCTCGCCGCCCGGGTGGATCACGCCGCCGACATCGTCCACAGCCTCGTGGAAGAGGAAGCCGATCGGATCCTGGCCGAGGGGCGGATCCCGGCGGTCCTGGGGGGCGACCACTCCACCCCCTACGGCCTGCACCGGGCCGTCTGCCGGGAGTTTCCCGGCGTCGGATTCCTGCACGTCGACGCCCACGCCGACCTGCGGGAGGCCTACCTGGGGTTCGCCTGGTCGCACGCCAGCATCTTCCACAACACCAGTGCGCTGCCGGGTTTCGGCCGGCTCGTGGGGGTGGGCTGGCGGGACCTGGGCCGCGCCGAGCGGGATCGCATCGCCGCCGACGAGCGGATCCACGCCTTCACCGACGACCGCATCGGTGCGGCGCTGTGCGCCGGGCGGCACTGGTCGGAGCTGGTGGCCGAGATCGTCGCAGCGCTGCCGCCGGTGGTCCACATCAGCGTCGACATCGACGGGTTGGAGCCGGCGCTCTGCCCGAACACGGGGACGCCGGTCCCCGGCGGGCTGCGCTGGCACCAGCTCGAAGCCCTGCTGCGGGCGGTGGCGGCGGCCCGCCGCGTCGTGTCCTTCGACCTGGTCGAGGTGGCGCCGGGGCGCTGGCCGCTGGCCGCCGGCGAGCGAGATGGCATCGACGCCATCGTCGGGGCCCGGGTGCTCTACAAGCTGGCCGGCTGTGCCCTGGCGTCGCAGGACCCGGCCTGATGCTCGCTGCGCTGCTGGTCGCGGCGGCGCTGGCCGGGCCGGGGGACGCCGACGCGGCCCTGGCGGCGGCCCGGGCGGCCGAGC
>RFKJ01000205.1 GCA_003694325.1 Deltaproteobacteria bacterium | reverse complement strand
GCTGGCCACCGGCCTGGCGTTGGGGCCCTACCTGCAGCTCCTCGGGGACGACCTGCGGATCCCCTGGCTGCTGTGGCCCCTGGATCGGTGGCCGGTCGCCACCTTCTTCCGGTTTCCCGCCCGGTTGATGATGGTGGGCAGCCTGGCCCTGGGAGGGTTTGCGGCGGTGGTCGCCCATCGCAGCTTCGTGCGACGCCGGGGTGCCCTGGCGGCGGTGGTCGGCCTGGCTCTCGTCGACCCCCTCGTGCAGACGGCCCTGCCGGTTCGGGCCGCGGTGGTGCCCATCGACACGCCGGAGGCCTACTTCCAGGCCCCCGACGACGGCGCGGTGCTCGACTTCCTGCCGGTCACCGACACCCTGTCGGCCGACCAGGCCCACTACTGGAACAACCTCACCTGCGCCTACCAGGCCGAGCACCTCCGGCCGATCCTCAACCGCTGCCTGGGGACGGTTCCCGAGGAGGGAACCCGGGTGCTGGTGTCCACCTGGCTGGCCCAGGGGCTGCGGGCGGGGGCGCCGGACCTGGGTCGGGTGTTGGTCGACCTGGGGATCAGCGCGGTGGCCTTCCACCCCGATGCGTTTCCGTCGGCTACCCGCGACACCTTCCGCCGGTCGCTGGACAAGGCCCTCGGCAGTCCGGCGTCGAGCTCGGACAACGGGGGGGAGCGGGTCCTCCTCTACCTGTTGCCACGGGGGGAGGCGACGCCCCTTCAGCAGGTGGCGGCCTACAAGCGGTTGCGCTCGGCGATGCTGGAGACGGCCCAGACCGAGTAGGGGCCGCGACGCGCGTCCGGCGGTCCGAGCAGGGACACCAGGCAGTCGAAGTAGCCGGGCTCGACGTGCCCGGGGGCGTCGATGCGCGCGTGGTCCGCCACCACCTCGGCCACCGCGAGCCTGGCGAGGGCCGCCTGGACGGTGGAGGGGGACAGCGGCCGGGGGTGGTCGTCCTCGGCACAGGCGTACAGGGCCTGGAGGGCCGGCTGCGCGGCGAAGAAGGTCCGCACCGCGGCCGGGGCGGTGGCGAGGTCGGGGGGCATCATGGTGTTGACCACCGGGCGCCCGTGGAAGACCTGGTCGAGGAGGAACCCGCGTCCATCGGTGTGGGTGGCCCGTTCCTGGGGGAGGACGAGCACCGGCCCGTGCCCGGCGCGCAGCGCCTCGGCCTGGGCCGACGGCCGGGCCGAGGTCACCGGCAGCGGCAGGGTGGGCAGGGCGAGGTGGGCCTCGACCAGCAGGCCGACCGCGACGACCATGGCGACCAGGACCGGGCCGAGGGCAGGCCCGGGGAGGCGGCGGCTCCGGCGCCGGGCGGCTTCCACGAGGCGAGCGGCGCCGCCCCCGGCGAGCACGGCCACGGCGACAGTGGCGAGCAGGAGGGCGCGGGCCGGCCACCACAAGCGGCGCAGCACGGGGACCATCGACAGGGCGGCGAACGGGCCGGGCAGGGGGTGGCTGCCCACCCAGCCCAGCACCGGCCCGAGGGAGAGGAGAACGGCCACGAGGATCCACGACAGCGGGGCCAGCCAGCGCCGGGCCGGCCGTCCGGCCGCTCCAGCCACGGCCAGGGCCCAGAGGACCGGGGTGAACGCGACGGCCCCTTCGGGGAGGAGGGCGATGGCGTCGCGTTCCTCGAGCAGGACCTGGAGGGAGGTGGCGGTGCCCGCCCAGGCGATGGGGTCCGACAGGGTGATGGCGGTGCCCCCCTGCTGGCCGAGGTGGGCGAAGGTGAGGCCGGCGGGCGGACCGGCGATGCAGGCGGCGGTGAGCGCAGCGGTGACCGCCGGTCGCGACGGGGGCGCTCCCTCGACCCGGGCCAGGATGGCGAGTACGGCGAGCCCGATTGCGCAGAAGAAGCCCATGTACCACCACGACAGCGCGCTGGCGGCCACCGCGATGCCGGCCAGGACCGCCGATCGCTGGCGATTCGAGACCAGGGCGTCGGCGAACAGTCCCAGCGCCAGCGGCAGGAAGACGAGGGCGAAGACCTGGGTGGACCGCCCCTGGGCCAACTCGAACAGGACCGGGGCGGCGACCTGGGTCGCCACGCCGGCCACCAACCCGGCAGGAGCCGACCGCCACCATCGGGCCGCCAACCAGGAAGCCGAGAGGCCCGCTGCCCACAGGGTCGCCAACTGGAAGAGCCCGAAGCCGGCGGGCCAGCCCAGCAGGGCGTCGAAGGGCCACGAGGCCAGGCCGTCGAGGGGAAAGCCCTGGACGACGAGGATGTCGAAGGCCTGCGGCCACCCGACGAGGCGCAGGCTGCGCATCGCCCCCAGCCCGTGTTCGTGGACCAGCCAGTGGGTCCACACGGTTCCGGCGCCATCGGGGTGCCGGGGATCGCCCGCGAACCGGTCCAGGGGCGCGCCGAGCACCGGCAGCATCAGCACCGCCGCGGAACCCAGCAACCCGGCGGCGACCCATGGCCACGTCGGGGGCAGGGGGCCGAGGCGTGGCAGCGTGGCGGGTCGGTGGCGCATGAAGTCGGGGCGGGACGTCGCCGCACGGTAGCGCCGCCCGGGTCGGGGCGGCAAGGGGTGGGCAGGCGCCGGGCGAACCCGATGCTCCCGTCCCGGATGGCGTGCCGCGGATCGGCTTGGATCGGCCGCGGAGGGGTGTGCTATGAAGGCCGCCGCGAGGTCCACGTGCGTCACCGGGCACTGCTACGGCCACTGTTGTTGTCAGGGATCCTGGCGTGGACCCTCGGCGGTGGAGCGGCCCGCGCCGCCCAGCGCCTGCGATTCGAGGTCGCGGTCGAGCCGGGGCTGTCGCTGTCCTCCCTGTCGGTGGAGGTCGACCGGCTCGGGGTGGTCGAGCAGCGGGCGCTCTCCGACGATGGGAGCGCCGACGGGGACGTGGCCGGGGACGGGATCTGGACCGCGGTGGTCGATGGGCCCTACGCGCGGGTGGTGGGGGTGCGCCTGGCGGGCGCGTTGCCCGGGGAGGCCGAGGTCGACCTGTGGGAGGGCCAGGCCCGCACCGACGACGCCCGGGCGGCGACGACCGCCTGGCGGGTGGTGCGTCGGGACGGGAAGTTGGTCGGGGAGCGGGTGGCGGTGGCCCTCCCCGCCGGCAGCTCGGCGTTGTCCGAGGCGGCCCCCCTGGTCGTGGCGATGGGCTGGGGCCTCGCGGTGCTCATCGTGCTGACCATGCTGGGACTCTGGCGTCGCCCGACGGGTGTGCCCGGCTGATGGGCGCCGGCGCGCCCGGCCTGTCCCTCGTGGCCCAGGTGACCGCGCCCTCCCTGACGCCGGGGTTGTGGATGTGGGCGGCGTTCTTCGCCGGGCTGGGCGCGGTGGTCGGGGCGGGCCTGCTGTGGGCCCGGCGCCGCCCCCCGCGCCCTGCGAGGCTCGCCATCCCCCCGGGGCCGGCCATCGCCCCGCGCAGGGTCGCGGTGGACCAGCTCGACCGGCTGATCGGGGACCGGCTCGCCGGGTACCGGGTCGTCCTCCTCGGCGAGGAACGCCCCGGGTGCATCGCCTGCCTCGACGCCGCGGTGCTCCCGGGCGAGCTGGTGGCCGCCGTGGAGCGCCTGGCGGCGGTGGCCGGGCCGCCGGTGGCCCTGGTGGTGGCCGAACCCGGGCGACTGGAGCCGCCGGTCGGCACCGACCCGCGACGAGCGCTGGCCGCAGCGGTCGACGGGCGGTTTCCCCTGTGGGTGGTGGACGGCCCCGCCGAGTGGGAACCGTTGACGTGACGTCGTCGCCCGGTCCCGCGCGCCGCGCCGAGGCCCGGCGGACCCCGGACCCGTGGCCGATCGCCGCTCGAACGGTGTGCTGGGGAACCGTGGCCAGCGGCGTCGCCTTCGCCCTCCTCGACCCTCGCCCGGTGCCGGACCTCAACCGGGCCCACGAGATGCTGCCGGCGATCCAGCGCTGGCTGGACGCACCCGACGCCCCGGTTCGGGGGCTCTCGTCGCTGCTCCTGCACGGCGGCGCGTTCTACGACCTCCTGCTGGCCCTGCTGCTGCGGGCGCCCCTCCCGGGACGCCCCACCTGTGCCCTGGTCGGCGTCGGGTGGCTCGCGCTGCTCCTGGTGGCGACGGGCCGGCTGGCCCGGGCCGTCGCGGGGGCGTGGCGGCGCGTCTCCCCGGCGGCGGCCGAGACCGCGGCGGTCGCCCTCGTCGCGTCCACCCCACTGGTGGTGGGCGCCACCCGGCTGGGCTGGGTACACCTGCCCGAAGCGGCCCTGCTCTGCACGCTGGTGGCGGCCTGGGCCGGCGATCGGGCCCTGACCCGGCCCGGCGCCGTGGCCGTCGTGGCCGGGGCCGGCGCCTTCGCCCTCGGCTTGCGGCCGTCGGCGCTGCCGTGGCTGGTGGCGGTCGCCGGGGCCCTGGTCCTGGGCTTCCCGGCGGGCGGTGACCGCCGGCGGGTCGCCGCCGCGCTGCTGCCCTGGGGCTTCGGCCTTCCGGGGACCGTGCTGGACCTGCCGGACTACCTCGCCGAGAAGCTGGCCGCGCGCCCCCGCTACCTCGCCCAGGTGGCCGACCTGGCCGACCAGGTCCGGGCCGAGGTCGGGCTGGTGCCGCTGCTGCTGGCCCTGGCGGGCGCGGCCCTGGCCCTGCCGGTGCTCCGCCGGGCCGGGCGGGCCCTGCCCACCCTGCTCCTGGTGCTGGTCGGGCTGGGCGGGGTGCTGGCCGCCGGGTCGGGTGCCGGCATCGACAACTTCACCGTGGCCTGGCCGGCCCTCTGCGTGCTCGCCGGCGCCGGGCTCGGCCGCTTCCGCCTCGCCGCCGCCCTCCCGGTGCTCCCCTGGGCGCTGCTGACGCTGTCGTCGTGGTTGCCCGCGGAGCTGGCGCGGCGGGTGCTGGTCGTGCTTCCCGGGTCGCCGCCGGGCTACGCCGACGACCACCCGGGCAACCCGCTCCGGGTCTACCCCGCCTTCGGGGAACCCCAGGTCCGAGCCCTGCTCGACGCCACCTGCCCGGACCGCGGCCTGGGGCCCGGGGGCTGCCGGGTCGCGGTGGACCATGGCCTGTTCCGGGCCACGGCCGAGGAGCCCGGCCGGTTCGAGCTGGCGGTCATGGGAGAGCACCGGGTCACCCTCGTGGACCTGGCACGCGGCGGGGACGGGGCGGCGCCGAGCCTGGGGGTCGACGACGGACCCGTCGACGCCCTCGCCCGCTTCCGCTGCCGGGCCGAGGAGCCCGCCTGGCGGCGACGACACCCCGGCGCCGCCGCCCGCGCCCGGGCCGTCATCGACGCGCAGCAGCTCGCCCTGGCCTGGGCCATCGACCTCGACCACCACTGCCGGTTCGAGTGGTGGACGCCCGGGGCTATGCTCGCGGTCCCGCTCGGTGATGGCCCGGGAGCTCCGTGACGCGCACCTGCTCGCTCCTGCTGCTGCTCGTGACCGCGCTGGGGAGCTGTGCGCCCCGCCCGGCGCCCTCCCCGCCCGGCGGGCGCCTCAACCTCGTGCTGGTCTCCATCGACACCATGCGCGCCGACCGGCTGGGGCGGATCGGTCGCGACGGCCGGTCGCTCACCCCCGCCCTCGACGTCCAGGCGGCGCGGTCCCGGGTGTTCACCCGGGCCTACAGCCCGTCGAACGAGACCCTGTTCAGCCACGCCGGGATCTTCCTGGGCGCGCTTCCCTCGGCCGTCGGACCGCTGGACTACCGCAGCTTTCGCCTCCCCCCCGACGCCCCGACGCTGGCGGCCCGGCTGTCCCGGGCCGGCTGGCGGACCGAGGCGGTGGTCGCCAGCGGCCACCTCGCCCCCGTCTTCGGGCTCGACGCCGGCTTCCAGTCCTACCAGGTGACCGACAGCGTGTTCACCAGCTTCCAGGAGACCATGCCCGCCGCGCTCGACCGCCTCGAACAGCTCGCCGGGGGCGATCGCCCCTTCTTCCTGTTCGTCCACGGCTACGACTGCCACTCGCCCTACGTCAAGCCGGGGCCGCTGCACCACCCCGAGACCCCCGGCTACGACGGCCTGCTGGCGCCGTTGGCGGCCAACCCCCTGACCTGGGAGCGGATCTACGACGGCGCCTTCTACCCCGACTTCCAGCCGCCCGACCTGCGGGCCGGTGACGTCAACGCCCTCGACGCGCGGGTCTTCGACGCCCTCCGCCGGCACGCCGCCCACGGCGGTGTCCGGCGGGTCGCCCTGTCGGAGGCCGACCGGGCCTTCGTCCGGGGGGTCTACGACGGGGCCGTGGCCTACGCCGACACCTGGGTCGGCCGGCTGTTCCGGCGCATCGACGCCCTCGGCCTCGCGGGCACGACCGTCGTGGCGGTGATGTCCGACCACGGCGAGGATCTCCTCGACCACGGCTTCGTCAATCACCGGGTGTCCCTGCACGACGAGAACACGCACGTCGTGTTCATGGTCGCCGGCCCGGGGGTGCGTCCCGGACGGGTCGACGACATCGTCAGCATGACGGCGCTGCCCGATGCACTGCTGGCCCTGGTCGGAGCAGGGGACGGACCGTCGCTGGACGAGCTGGCGGTCGAGGTCGCCCCATCGGAGAGCATGCTCGGGGAGGTCAGCGTCCGCACGGCGGCGGGGCGGGCGCGAGCACCGGCCACGGCGCTGACCGAGGCACGCCCGGCCTCGCCGGTCGAGGGCATGGAGCTGCTCGATGACGCGGGGGATCCGATGGCCTGGGACGATCCCCGGGCCGACGAGTTGTGGCGGGCCTTGTGGGAGGCGTGGGGCTCGTGAACGAACGCGTCCGGGGCCTCGGACCGCCGGCACTGCCGATCACCGTGGCGGTGGTGGCGCTGGCTGCCAGCGCCTTCATCCTGGCCCGGCCGCCGAGGCCTCGCGATCCCGTGGCGGTGGCGCCGTGGATGTCCCGCCTCGACCTCGACGCCGACGGGTGCATCGATCGGCGGGACTTTGCCGCCCAGGCGGATCATGCCGAGGACTTCGGGCTGTTCGACGGCAACCGGGATGGGTGCCTCGACGCCGTCGAGATCGAGGTGCTCCTCCTCTACGTCGACCCGAAGTGGATCGAGATCCCGGCCCACTGACCGACGCCGGCCGGCCGGGTGGGGGGGCGGCCGGGGGTGCCGAAGCCGGCCGGGGTTCAGCGCTGCAGCGGCCCCGGCTGGACCAGCTCGTCCGGATCGATGGCCGGGTCCAGGGCCCCGGTGTAGAGCATCCAGGCGACCCACTCGAACACCAGCAGGTTGCCGAGGAGCAGCAGCCCGGCGATGAACATCGTCGTCCGGCTCATGGGGGGCTCCCGGCGCCACCTCGACCGGCCGCCATGGCCCGCGCCGCCAGGGTCGCGTTGGCGGCGGCCGCCGTGTTCCAGGCGCGCCACTCCTCGCGGAGCTGCTGCGCCCGCAGGGCCAGCGGGATCGCCACGAGCGAGTTGATGGCCAGCAGCCAGAGGACCAGGGTCGGGTGGATGGCGGTGCGGCGGGACAGGGCAGGCTCCTCGACGTGGTGGATGCTACCTTCTGTCGATGCGCCCCCGCCAGCTCCACCGGTTGATGACCGCCGCCGCCGGCACCTTGCTGGTGCTCCAGGTGGTGCTGCTGGTGATCCTCTGGATGCACCCGCCCGCCCCGGTGGACCTGCCGTCCTTCGACGGCCCGAGCCGGCCGATGGTGGCATCGTCGACCCCGATCCCCGACGATTCGCGGGCCGCGGTGGAGGCCCTCGACCACCTGCTGTCGCTGCGGGTGGAGCACGCGGCCGCCCGGCGGGGGGTCGACCCGGCGCGGTACATGCCGTCCGACGCCCTGCGACAGGCTGCCCTGGACGCCCCCGACCCCGACGGAACCGCGGTGCGGGCGCTGGTGGACGCCTACGGGCAGGCGCTGGTCGCCCTGGGGGAGCGGTTGGACGCTACCAGTAGCCTCTCGACTGGAGGATCGCCCGAAACTGCGGATCCAGCGGTTGCTGGCCCAGGTGCTCCGACGCCTCCCGCTCGGTGAGCCACTCCAGCAGGGCGGCCCGCAGCTCCAGGGCGACGTCCATCTGTTCGTCCAGCACGTCGACCGTCTCGGTGGGGTCGTGGGTGAGGTCGAAGAGCTGGAAGGTCGGGGCCTGGATGGGGGCGGACTGGACCATGAGGTGCAGCAGGGGGGTGTCCAGGGGGATCCCGGAGACCAGCAGGCGGTGGGTGGGGCTCCGCACGGCGAGCATCGGCAGGACGCCCTCCTGGATCACGAATTCGTGGCCGCTGGGATCGTGGAGCAGGTCGTGACCCCGCAGGCCGGCCGGAGGCACCGCCCCGGCGGCGGCGAGCATCGTCGGCACGACATCCAGGGCTTCGCACGGGCCGGGGATCCGGGTCCCGCGGAGGTGTTCGGGGAGGGCGCCGCCGGTGATCATCAGCGGCACCCGGGTGGCGCTGTCGGCCAGGGACGAGCGATGGTTGAAGGTGCCGTGGTCGCCCATGTCCTCGCCGTGGTCGGCGGTGATGATCACCAGCGTGTCCTGCCACTGGCCCGTCGCCTTGAGGTGGTCCATGACCCGCCCGACCTGGAGGTCGGCCGACAGCACGCCGCTGTCGTAGTGGTCCTTGAGGTGCTGCAGGTCGGCGGCGGAGAGCTTCCTGCCCTCGTGGCTGGCGGCCCAGGCGCGCAGCCGCAGGTAGCCGCCGGGATCCAGGATCTTGTCGCCGACCCCCTCGTGCCAGAAGAACTCGATGGGAAAGTCCTCGTAGTAGACGCCGTCGATGATCTTCTCGACCGAGTTGCGGTTGCCGATGCTGTCCACGTCGCCGTCGTAGTCGCGCCCGAACACGTGGAAGTAGAGGCCGAAGTGCTGGTATGGGCGGTGGGCGTCGTAGCCGTGCAGGAACATGAACCACGGCTGGATCGCCTGGTGGTCGAGCCAGTCCAGGGCGACGGGGACCGTGTGGATGAACGCCCCGAAGTCCGGTTCGTCGTACCAGGTGGCGAAGCCCTGGCTGAAGCCGTACCCCCCCTTGACGTGGCCTCCGGCCACGAAGCCCCCGGTCGTGTAGCCGTACAGGCCGAGGATCTCCGGCAGGAGCATCACCTCGTCGGCGAGGGTGAACCGGGTGTAGTCGGGGCGCCCCAGCTCGGAGACGTGCCGGCCGGCGAGCAGGGCGGCGTGGGAGAACAGGCTCTCGTTGGACTGGCTCAGGGACAGCTCGCAGATCAGCGCGTCATCGACCAGCCGGTCCAGCGACGGGGTGGGGCTGGGCGAGGCTCCGTGGAAACCCGCCCGGTCGGCCCGCATGCCGTCGATGCTGATCAGCATGAGGTTCGGCGGTGCTGCGAGGGCGGTCCCCACCAGCAGCAGGGCCCCGATCATGGCGCCTCCTCCTCGGACCCGGCCCGCCGGCGATGGCCCTTCCTCCGTTCGCCATCACTC
>RFKJ01000204.1 GCA_003694325.1 Deltaproteobacteria bacterium | reverse complement strand
GGTGGTTGGCAGCCGGTGCCGGCGATTCGCGGCCGGTGGCTGGCCGGGCGGCGGCGCGACCTGCTGCGACCTGCGGGATTGCAGCCATCAGCAGCCACGAAACTTATCGCGAGGATGATGAGTCATCGCGGAAGTAACATTCGATATTTCGGTTGCTATTCCAGTATACCGACATATCCATGCAATTTCGTTCGCTTGGGGGTTCTTTCTCTCACGATGCTCGGTCATCCAGGCGATAAGTTTCGCGCGCGTCGCGGCCCACACCCCCCGCCAACGCGGCCCGCACCCCCTCGCCACCGCGGCCCGCACATCGTGCGTCCCGCGACAAATCGTGACAAAGTTCTGCCTTGTGATTTCCCGGTGGGGGGGGGGTAGCAGCCGTGCATGAATCCGGCACATGGCCGGGTTCCAGACGGAACGCGCCCGTTCGGGCGGGGTGGAGGACCGAATGGGATGTGGTGTAGAACAGCAGCCAATGGACGCAACCCTGACCATCGTCAGCACGAATGAGTGCTTCGTCTGGTCCGACAAGTGGGTGCCCACGGCGGGGGTCGCCAGCGTCGACTTTCTCGCGGATGTGCGGAACTGGACGCTGGGAACGGGGGCGGCGGCTGCCGTCAAGCCGGCCGTCCAGCTCGCCGCGGTGCGGACCGACCGACCGGACGCGGGTGCTGCCATCACTGCGGGCACCAACATCACCGGTAACGGCTTGCGGCACTTCCAGGAGACGCTGAACGTGTCGTCGCGGTTCTGGTTCCGGTGGGGGCTCAGCTACAAGCTGACCGCGGGTTCCTTCGCATCGTGCCAGGTCCGGCTGCACACCGCCTTCAAGCAGTGCAGCCGCGTCTTCTCGCCGGTCCAGGTCGTGGTCAACCCACTGAACGGTACGACCGACATCAGCTTCCATCCGGTCACACCGGTTTTCGCCGCGCACGCCGTGGACAAGGTCAAGGCCGCCGTCGTGATCATGGACAACGTCAACACTGCGCTCGACTGGCGGCTGTTCGGGCGCGGGTTCAATGATCCGATGGCACCGGGAAGCTGGATGGCGCTGGGGCAGGCCTGGAACCAGCCCGCCGCCGGTGACTCGGACCTCGACACGGGGCTGCTCGACCTCGCGACGACGCTGTCGCTGTCGAGCTACCAGTGGGCGCAGCTCAGCCTGGCGGTCCGCAAGGGATCGGCGGGCGACGCCAACTCCCGTGCCATCTTCCACCTGATCCCAGCGGTCACCCTCGCATGACTGTTTCTCGGCTGTCTGTGTCGTACTTCCCGGTGGAAGCCCACCTGCACCGGGGGGCGGTCGCGCGGCGGCGCCGGCAGCGGGACATCCGGCGGGCTGCGGCGCTTTTCGGCGGTGGTCGGCCGGGCGGCGGCTTCGCGTCGTCGAGCTGGGGCCAGGACGGTGTGGCGTCCTGGCCGCCGACGGGTCAGGGCCTCGACGCTCCTGCAAAGGCGGACGACGGCCCCTTCGAACCCCGCACCGACTACGACACCTGGACGGAGTCCGGCGGGGAGCGCGAACCGGACACCGGCGACGGGCGGCCTGACCCGGGGCTGTTCCATGGTTCGTACACTCCGGTCATCACTGCCCCCGAAGACATGACCACCACCTGCGTCGACTGCGAGAGAGGCACCGAGGGCTGCCACCGCAACATCAAGGGCGACGACGCCACCTGCGCCGAACTCGCCCCCGTCGACGCCCCGGCGTCCCTGGACGACTTCGTGTCGGCGTCATCGGCGGACGCGGCGGGTCGGGTCGACATCGACCCCGACTTCTCCGCTGTCGAGACCGACCTGCTGTTGAAGGCCTGGGCGATCCTGGTGCAGAACACCGACCTGGTGAAGTGGGCGGTGTGTTGGATTACCGGCAACCCCGGGGCGGGCGACTGCATGGTCGACCGGATCCTGGGCAAGGGCTACAAGGTCTCCATCCAAGCCAAGGAGGGTGCGGGGGCGTTTCACACCGGCTGGTTCCGCAAGATCCAGATCTTCGTGGAGGGAGAGCACTGGGCGGACTACGTGGACATCTGGTCGTGCGGAGCGGGGGCATCGGCCGAAGAGAACTGCAGCGCCGTGGACCTGTCGGCGACGCTGCTGCACGAGATCACGCACGTCTGCAACCGGGCGTGGTGGGACGATGAAGGGGCGGGGAAGTGCTACACCAGCTACCTGATCGAGAACGCCTACCGCTGGGCGGTGTTTCATCGGTACCGCGATCTGGCGGGGTCGGGGTGTTGTGCGGACTCGAAGAAGGACCGTGTGTTTGGTTCGTCAGCTTCAGAGTACCCCTCCGATAGCTGTCTGCCCTGTACTTCGTCGTCCGGGTCCACCGGCGCGGATGGCGCACTGCCGTCGGGCCTGACCTTCGAGTCCACCGATGGCTCGCTTACCCCGACCGTTGACTGGCCCGGCTGGGACTCTACCCTGGAAGGGATGGGATGATGCGACGGCGACACATGGTCGCCGCGGTGGTGGTCGGTCTGTTTTTGGGAGTCGGAGCGGCCTGGGCAAAGTGCGGCGCAAGCTATTACGATCTCTTCCTTGTATCGGTCCGCGTCCCGGATGGTGCCAAGGACGTACTGGCCGCAGAGACGCTGAATTGGTCGGAATCTGGACAGTTTTTCGAGCTTGAGGACCCCCGTTCCTCGACATCTACGAACCCCCGGACACCGCAGCCCCCTCCTACCTCAACTACCGCCTCGTCTTGGAGCGGGTCGAGCGATGAAGCACGTCGTAGTCGACGGCGTCGCACTCCTCGTCGCCATGGCCGCTGCGGCTGTCGCGGGCGGGGCTTGCTTCGACATGAACTGCCCCCCACCCCTCACCGCATCCGTGATCGGCCAAGCCCGTATCGCAGTTAGACGGTGACTTACCACAGCCCTCCAAACGCATTCCTGGACGGTGTTCGCGCTTTGTTGGGATCG
>RFKJ01000203.1 GCA_003694325.1 Deltaproteobacteria bacterium | reverse complement strand
GCCATCGCCAGGGGGGAGGGCGGCTGAGAGGCACCGGCCGTCGGCGCGCGCGCTACGCTGCCGGCCCCCCGCCTTCGATCGGACCTGCCCCATGCTCCTCCTCGCCCTGACCTGCCTGCTCGCCTGTCGCCCCGACCCGGCCGCGGACAGCGGCCTGCCCGGTGACACCGGGGTGCTGCCCGACCGCGGCGCCTGCAACCCCGTCGACCCGGCGCTCTGCGCCCTGCCCTTCCCCAGCAGCTTCTACCTGGAGGAGGACGAGGGCACCGAGACCGGCCGGCGGGTGGCCTTCGACGCGGCCTCGCTGCCGGTCAGCCGCGACGGCGTGGGCGTCGACCCCTGGCCGTGGAACGAACACGACGGCTTCTCGGTGAACTCGCCCCTGCTGTTCTTCTTCCTGGGCGCCAGCACTACGGGCACCATCACCAAGGACGACATCGGCGCCTACCTCGACCCGGACGCCCGCACGGTGATCATCGATACCACCACCGGCGAGCGGGTTCCCCACTTCGTCGAGCGCGAGGTCACCGTCGACGACCCGGCCCAGCAGCTCCTCATCCTCCGGCCGGTGCACCCCTTCGCCTTCGACCGCCACTACGTCGTCGGCATCCGGGGACTCGTCACCGACGACGGCGCGCCGGTGCAGGCCGGGGATGCCTTCGCGGCCCTGCGGGACGGCACGGCCTCCGGCGATCCCGACGTCGAGCGCCAGCGCGGCGTCTACGAGGACGAAATCTTCCCGGCGCTGGCCGCCCAGGGTTTCGCCCGCGACGAGCTGCTGCTGGCCTGGGACTTCCACACCGCCAGCCGGGCCTCGACCACCGGCCGGGCCCGCATGGTGATCGAGGACAGCGTCGAGCGGATGCAGGCGACCGGCGGTCCGGCCTACACCTGGGTCTCCCGGGAGGACTACGACTGCACCGAGGAAGGCGTGGAGATCGCCCGCAGCCTGGAGGGGGTGATGACCGTGCCCATGTACACCGAGGTGGACGAGCCGGGCACCATCCTGACCCGGGACGCCGACGGCCTTCCCTACGAAAACGGGGAGGCGACGGCCGGCTTCCTGGTTCGCGTCCCGTGCTCGGTGGCCGAGGATCCGCGTCCCTCGTTCATCATGCAGTACGGCCACGGCTTCTTCGGCGACTACTCCGAGGCGACGACGAGCTGGCTGCGCAGCTTCAGCAACGAACACGGCTACGTCGTCATCGCCCACACCTGGAAGGGGATGAGCACCGAGGACGTCAGCGACCTGACGCTGTACATCCTCAACGAGCCGGAGATGATCGCCGCCCTGCCGGAACGCTCGGTGCAGGGCATGGTCGAGGCCAACGCCCTGATGATGCTGGCGCGGGGGGCGCTCACCGAAGACGAGGCCCTGGCCTTCGAGGACGACAGCGGCGAGCTGGTCAACGTGCTCGACCCGGACCGCACCGGGTTCTACGGCATCAGCCAGGGCAGCATCTACGGGGCAGCCTACCTGGCGCTGTCGCCGTGGCTGACGCGGGCGGTCCTGGGCGTCGGCGGCAACCCCTACGCCATGATGTTCACCCGCAGCAACGACTTCGACCCCTTCTTCGCCCTGTTCCAGGCCAAGTACGCCGACCAGCGCGACATCATGCTGTTCACCCAGGGCCTGATGCAGCAGCTCTGGGACCTGTCGGAGGGCGGTGGCTACCTCCGGGACATGAACCAGGAGGTGCCGGCCGGCTACCCCGAGAAGCAGGCCCTCATGCAGGTGGCCATCGGGGACGCCCAGGTCACCACGCTGGCCGCGCATGTCCAGGCGCGCGGATTCCAGGCCCACCTCGTCAGCCCGGCGAACCGGCCGGTGTGGGGGCTGGACGAGCGGGAGGCGCCGTTTACGGGGAGCGGCCTCGTGGAATGGCTCTACACCGACGTCGCCGACGAGCCGGCGGACCCGGTGCCGGCCGACCCGGCCACCGATCCGCACGAGTGCCCCCGCCGCAACCCCGAGGCCCAGGCCCAGGTCGCCCACTACCTGGAGACGGGCGAGATCATCCAGACCTGTGACGGTCCCTGCGTCGACGTTCAGGCAACCTGCAAGGAGTAGCCCCATGATCGATCCCACCCTCCGCCAGGCGGTGATGTCCGATGCCCAGGGCGCCCTGCGCCTGTTCGTGGCCTGCGTCGGCGTGATGAACCACCTGTTCGACCGGCTGGCCGAGGAGCCCCCGGCGCCGTCCGGGTGGACGGCCGAATCGCTGGCCGCCGCCGCGGAGCGGGACACCGCCTACGTCGCCCGGTGGGTCGACGCCTCCGTGGCCTTCGGGCTGCTGCAGCGGGAGGGCGCGCGGCTGTCGTTGACCGGGCTGGGGGCCTCCTTCCGCAGCGACGTGCCCGGCAGCCTGTTTCCGGTGGCCATCCAGGCGGTGCTCAGCGGCCACATGGCCGAGCGGGCCGCCGGGCTGATGGCCACGGGAGAGCAGCCCGGCGAGTCGGTGCTGACCGAGCGGCCGACGATCCTGCCGTGGTTCGGGCCGATGCTGGAAGCGACCTTCGGTCCGATGTTCGCCGACCAGATCCTGCCGGCCCTGCCGGCGGTCCAGGCGCTCGGTGAGCGCGGCGGCCTGGCCGTGGACCTCGGCTGCGGCAACGGCTGGTACCTGCGCCGCCTGCTGGCCCGCTATCCGCGGCTGCGGGGGATCGGTCTGGACATGTTCGCCGACAACATCGAGGCGGCGCGCCGGGCAGCCGACGCGGCGGGGCTGGGGGATCGGCTCGACTTCCGGCAGGGGGACCTGCACCGGTTCACCGTGGACGAACCGGTCGATCTCATCGCCATGAACCGGGCCCTGCACCATGTCTGGGCCGAGGGCGGCGACCGGGTGATGGCCGCGCTGGCCGGCCACCTCGCGCCCGGTGGCCTGGTCGTCGTCTGGGAGCCGCGCTGGCCCGACGATCCCGCCGCGTTGGCCCGCCACCCGCGGCTGCGGGGCATGGCCTTCCAGAACCTCGCCGAGCACGTCCAGGGCAACCGGTTCCTGCGACCGGGCGAGATCACGGCGGCCATGGAGGCCGCGGGGATGGCGACGGAGGTCCTCGAACTTGCCGACGGCGCCGAGATGGTGGTGGTGGGGCGGCTCGACTGAGCGGGATCAGTCGCAGGCGAGCCACTCGCTGCCGAGGTCCCAGGTCTTGATGATGGTGTCGAGCCGCGGGCCGACCCCGCAGACCTCGGCGGCGCGTTGCTCGGCGTCGGCCCAGTCATCGACGTACTCCACGTGGAAGACCGCCCTGCCGGCGCCGTCGTTGGCCTGGCTCTCGGTGAACACGGCGTAGGCATCGCACTCGTCGTAGGTCACGCACGACTCGTTGAGCGCCCAGTCGAACCAGTCGACGAGCTCGGCGAGCTGGCCGACGTCGTTCTTGAGACCCACCGACAGGCTGCGGCGGTGGGCGGCATCGGCCAGCCACCGGTTGAATTCGAGCTGCTCGGTGGCGTTGAGGGGCAGGCCGGAGTCGTTGGCGAACCCATCGACGTTGTCGGGTTCGACGCCGTCGCAACCCCACTCGACGGCCCGGTCCAGGCGCTGCTCCAGCAGGTCCCGGACGGTGGGGTTCATGATGTCCAGCCACCGCTCCCCCTCCCAGCCCTCCAGCTCGTGGCCCAG
>RFKJ01000202.1 GCA_003694325.1 Deltaproteobacteria bacterium | reverse complement strand
CCGGCTGATCACCAACAACCCGCGAAAGCTGCAGGGTCTCACCCGGCACGGCATCCAGGTCACCGGTCGGATCCCGCACGTCATGCCGGCGACCCGGTACAACGCCAGCTACCTGGCGACCAAGCGCGACAAGTCCGGTCACCTCCTGTAGCCGGCCGGTCGGCGCGGCTCCCGCGTTGACATGACATGCGCCTGACAGCTACAACGGGGTGTCCGTCGACGCCGTTTTGGCGGACGTCCACCACGGAGACGCCGATGTCGCGAACGCTCGCCCTCCTGGTCCCTGGCGTCCTGCTGGCCGCATGTGGCGGCGACTCCGGAGACTCCACCTCGTCCGCCCGGCTGTACCCCGTGGCCGAGGTGTCCGCCGAACGCCTCGAGTTCGACGAGGTGGCCTGGGGCGACTCGCTGACCCGGCGGGTCTACCTCCGCAACGCCGGCGACTACCCGATGGGGGTCGGCTCGATCGCGCTCGGCGAAGGCGAGATGGAGGAGAACTTCGCGCTGTCGGTGGACTTCGACCTGGTGGAGTGTCCCGATGACGGCGGCGACAGCGCCGGGGACAGCGGCAGCACCACGGCCCGGATCTCCGTCGTCGCGCCGCCTCCGGCCTCCGACACCGGAGACTACTACGCCGACGGGGGCGCCACCGACTCGGGGCACAGCGGGCTGGGCAGCGGCTCGCGGGTGCTCGGGCCCGGTTGCTCCCTTCCCATCGACGTGACCCTGACCCCTTCCCGGGTGGGGGAGATCGTCGGCTCGATCCGGATCGAGACCGTCGACGAGGTCATCAGCGACGGCAGCGATGCCGAGCAGACCTACTGGGCCGATCCCGACAACAGCTACCTGGTCGTGCTCCTCGACGGCCAGGGCACCAAGGGTGCGCCCAACATCTTCGTCTCCCCGCGGGCGGTCAACTTCGGCACGGTGTGGGAGGGGGAGTCGAAGTCCAGCCTCATCGACGTCTGGAACACCGGCGAGGGCGACCTGCTCCTGGACGCCCCCTACCTCGACGACTCCTGCGACCCCGGCTTCGCCATCGACTGGAGCTACGACCAGGACTTCGTGCTCGCCGGCGGCAGCCTCACCGGGATCGAGGCGACCTTCACCCCGACCTCCGACGACGCCGCCGAGTGCATCCTGTGGGTGAAGTCCGACGATCCCGACGAGCCGTTCATCGACATCCCGATGGAGGGCAACGTCGGCAACGATCCCACCGAGTGCGATCCGGAGGTCCGGATCATCACCCCGAGCGTGGGCTACCAGCACCTGACCGGCGATGACGTCCCGCTGTCGTTCAAGGTCTTCGACTGCAACGAGCCGGCCACCAACCTCACGGTGTCCGTGCGCAGCGGCGTGCTCAAGACCGACGACCCGATCCTCATCGAGAACTTCCACCCGCCCGACGAGTCCGGGTACGTCCAGACCACGATCCCCCGCAAGCTGCTGGCTGCGGGCACCGACACGATCATCGTCCGGGTGCAGGACAGCGCCGGCAACCGCACCGACGCCACCACCACCGTCCTGTACCGCGCCACCTACCCCCCCAGCGACGACGACGGCGACGGCTTCGGAGAAGTCGAGAGCGAAGGCTCCATCGACTGCGACGACGCCAACCCCTACACCTACCCGCAGGCGGCCGAGCGCTACGACAGCGCCGACAACGACTGCGACGGCGTGGTCGACGAGGGCACCGAGGGCTACGACGACGACGGCGACGGCTACAGCGAGGCGGACGGCGACTGCGACGACAAGGACGACGCCAGTCACCCCGGAGCGCCGGAGGAGCCCGACTACCGGGACAACAACTGCGACGGCCGGATCGACGAGAACACGACGCTGTCCGACGATGACGGCGACGGCTTCGCCGAGTCCGAGGGCGACTGCGATGACGGCGACGCCGACATCAACCCCCGGGCGACCGAGTACTGCGACGGCATCGACAACGACTGCAACGGGATCAGCGACGAGCGCGACGGGTGCGTCGACCTGGTGACCGACCCGATCCTGGTGGGCGGGATCCGGGCCAGCCGCACCGCCATCGGGCTCGGGGAGACCGTCGACCTCACCGCGTGGGCCTTCGACGCCGACGGCGATCCCATCACCTACGCATGGCAGCAGGATCCGGTGCTGACCAACCGCGGGTTCGTCGCCATCGACCAGCCGGGGTCGGTGAGTCCGACCTTCACCGCGCCCTCGTCGTTCCCCGAGCGCCGCACCGAGTCGGAGACCTACACCATCACCCTGCGGATCAGCGATCCCAACATGGGGGTCGACTTCGACGACGTCGAGATCACCGTGTATGCCGAGCCGGTGGCGCTCACCGACGCACCGGCCTCGGCGACGGGCGACAACGGGGCGGGATGCGGCAAGAACAGCGCGGCCGCCGTGGTGCTCCCCGGACTGCTCAGCCTGCTCGCCCTCACCGGGCGCCGGCGGCGTCAGGACTGAGTCGCGCGGCGCGTGGCGCCCCCCGCGTCCCGGCACACCCGGGCCAGGGCCGCGGCGACAGCGGTGTCGGCCCGCAGCACCGTCGGGCCGAGGCTGTCGGCGACGAAGCCGGCCGCCGTCGCCTCGGACAGCTCGCCGGGGGACAGCCCCCCCTCGGGCCCCAGCAGCAGCGCGCAGGGAGTGGAGGGGGGGGCCTGGCGGTGCGCCGACGGGGTGTAGACCCGGCGCTCCAGGTCGGCCGGGAGGTCGGCCAGGGCCCGGGTCAACCCGACCACCGGCCGGACGTCGGGCACGTCGGCCCGCCCGCACTGGGCCGCGGCACCGGCCGCGATGCGCCGCCACCGCGGCCCCCGGTCGCCTCGCGCGACGGACCGCTCCACCAGGACCGGCTGGATCGTCGTCGCCCCCAGTTCGGTCGCCATCCGCACGATGGTGTCCATGGCCGGGTGCTTGCCCACCCCGACCAGCAGGACCAGGGGCGGGAGTCGGACCAGCTCGACCTCGTCGAGCTGCCGGAGCACCGCCCGGCCGCTCCGGGTGCCGACCAGCTCGGCCCGCGCCTGCCGGCCTCGGCCATCGAACAGCACCACGGCTTCGCCGGGGGCGATGCCGGTCACCCGCAGCAGGTGGTGCGACTCGGCCGGATCCAGCATGAGCTCCTGGCCTGCCGCGCCCAGTTCCGGCGCCAGGAAACGCCTCACGGGGCGTCCACCCGGCGGGCGATGAGGTGGACCCAGTCCCCGTCCTGCTGGCGGTCGACGATGACCAGCCCCTGCGCCTGCAGCGCCTCCTCCACCAGGGGCGCGCGGTCGGCCAGGATCCCCGCCAGGACCAGCTTGGACCCCACCCGCGCCGCCAGGTCCGGCATGAGTTGGACCAGCACCTCGGCGTAGATGTTGGCCACGACGAGGTCCCAGGTGCCGGGCACGTCGGCCAGCGGGGTCTGGGAGAAGGTGGCCCGCAGCCCGTTGCGGGCAGCATTGTCCTCCCCCGCCCGCACCGCCTCGGCCTCGATGTCGATCCCGTGGGCGATCATGCCCTCGCGGGCGGCGAGCAGGGCCACCACGCCCGAACCGCTTCCCACGTCGAGGCACCGCCAGCCGGGCCGGCCGTGGGCCAGGACCGCCCGCAGGCAGGCCCGGGTCGTCGGGTGCTCGCCGGTCCCGAAGGCCATCCCCGGGTCGATGACGAGGTCCCCCTCCTCGGCCAGCCACGGGGGGGCGACGGCGTGGTCGGCGTCGATCTCCACCCGCTGGAAGGCGTGACGCCAGGTGTGGGCCCAGTCCTCGTCCTGGACCACCCGCCACCGAGTCGCGCACCCGCCGGCGGCCCGCAGCCGGCTCTCCAGCTCCAGCCAGCCGTGGTCGAACCCCGCGGCGTCGAACCACGCCCGGAGGAGGGCGATGGGCGGCGGGGGGGCGGGCGGGGCGGCGT
>RFKJ01000201.1 GCA_003694325.1 Deltaproteobacteria bacterium | reverse complement strand
TGCTGGGCGCCGTCTACATGGCCACCGACCCGGTGACCTCGCCCACCACGCCGGCCGGCGCCTGGATCTTCGGGGCGGGGGCCGGGCTGCTGGTCGTGCTCATCCGCAACTGGGGCGGCCTGCCCGAGGGCGTGATGTACGCCATCCTCCTGATGAACGCCGCCGCCCCGCTCATCGAGCGGGCCACCCAGCCCCGGGTGTTCGGCCGCGACGCGCGGAGGGTCCTGTGAGTCTCCCCCAACCGGCCGTTCCCCCCGCCTCGCCCGAGCCGAGCAGCGCGCGCCTCGTCGCCACCCTCACCGTGGCCGGGCTGCTGTCGGGGGTGGCCATCGTCGGCGCATGGCAGCTCACCCTGCCGGCGATCACCGCCCACAAGGCCGAGGCGCTGCGCCAGGCCGTCTTCGAGGTCGTCCCGGGAGCCACCACCATGCAGCCGCTGCACTGGACGGGCTCCGCGCTGGAGGCCGGCGAGGGTCCCGACGGCGGCGACGACCGCATCGTCTACGGGGCCTACGACGACAGCGGCTCCCTGCTCGGCTACGCCATCCCGGCCGAGGGTCCCGGGTTCCAGGACACGATCTCGCTGATCTTCGGCTTCGAGCCCGATGACGACATGATCATCGGCATGCGGGTCCTCGAGAGCCGCGAGACGCCGGGGCTCGGCGACAAGATCGTCAAGGACGCCGACTTCGTCGCCAACTTCGATCACCTCGCCACCCGCCCGGGGCTGGCGGTGGTGAGCAAGGGAGCCAAGACGCAGCCCTACGAGATCGAGGCGATCACCGGCGCGACCATCTCGTCGAAGGCGGTGACCCGCATCATCTCCAACGCGGTCGCGACCTGGGGCGAACGTCTCCCCGACCGGCAGGCGGCGCCCGCCCTCGTCGCCCCGGCGCCGTCCGAGGAGCCACCATGAACCCGAACCCACCCGACGAGACGGCCGAGGAGCTGCTCAAGGGGATCTGGCGCGAGAACCCGGTGTTCGTCCAGGTGCTCGGCATGTGTCCCACCCTCGCGGTCACCAACTCGGCGATCAACGCCCTGGTGATGGGGTTGGCGACGCTGTCGGTGCTGGTGGCCAGCAGCTTCCTGGTCAGCCTCCTGCGATCGTTCATCCCCAAGCAGGTGCGGATCAGCACCTACATCGTCATCATCGCCACCTTCGTGACCGTCGCCGACTTCGTGCTGCAGGCGACGGTGCCGGCGGTGCACAAGGAGCTGGGGGCCTTCATCTCGCTCATCGTGGTGAACTGCCTGATCCTCGGCCGCCAGGAGGCCTTCGCCAGCAAGAACCCCGTCAAGCTGGCCATCGCCGACGCCATCGGCATGGGCATCGGGTTCACCTTCGCCCTGCTGTGCCTGGGGTCGCTGCGGGAGATCCTGGGTTCGGGGAGCCTGTTCGGCTTCGACCTGTTCGGGCCGGGCTACGAGCCCTGGGTCGTGATGATCCTGCCCCCCGGCGGATTCATCATGCTCGGCCTGATCCTGCTGTTCTTCAACCAGGTGGCCGCCTGGCGCGCCCGCCACCAGGCCCGGCGCCAGCAGGAGGCAGCATGAGCGAGCTGAACACCCTGGTCGGCATCTTCATCGGGTCGCTGCTGGTCAACAACTTCGTGCTGTCGTACTTCCTGGGCCTCTGCCCGTTCTTCGGGGTGAGCGGCAAGCTGCAGACCGCCTTCCGGCTGGGCCTGGCCACGACCTTCGTCATGGTGATCACCAGCCTGTGCGCCACCGCCCTCAACACCTTCGTCCTGCCGGCGGCGCCCTACCTGCGGCTCATCAGCTTCATCCTCGTCATCGCCAGCACCGTGCAGTTCGTCGAGATGGCCATCAAGAAGCTCAGCCCGGCGCTGTTCCGGGCGCTGGGCATCTTCCTGCCGCTGATCACCACCAACTGCGCCATCCTCGGCCTCGCCCTGTTCCAGACCAGCCGGGGCTACAACCTCGTCGAGGGGCTGGTCTTCGCCCTGGGAGGCGGCGGGGGCTTCACCCTGGCGCTGGTGCTCATGGCCGGGCTGCGAGAGGAGGCCGAGCTGTCGGAGCCCCCATCCGTCGTCCGCGGCACGGCGATGACCCTCATCACCGCCGGCCTGCTCAGCCTGGCCTTCATGGGCTTCGCCGGCCTGTTCAGCGGGGAGGGAGCATGAGCCGCCGGGTGACCGTGCCCCTCCTCCAGCCATGGCCGGCCCCGATGCCCACCGGAGCGGTCGCCGGGCGAGCGGCGGGGACCCGGCCATGATGCACGAGCTGCTCGCCATCGTGGGCACCGCCGTCGGCGTCGCCATCTGGGGCATGCTCATGGTGCGCCGCGCCCGAGACAAGGCCGAGCTCGGCATGTCGGAGGGGTGCGAGGGGTGCAGCGCCGCGAGCTGCCACCTCGACCAGAAGGCCGGCGCCGCCAGCACCCGCCGACCGCCGGCCGCGGCGGGGCGCGCCCCCCATCCCCCGGTGGGCTGAGGTCGCGAGGGGGCCCGCCCCGACTCGAACGGCAGCGGCTCGAACGGCAGCGGCTCGAACGGCAGCGGCTCGAACGGCACCAGCCCCGACCGCGGGTCAGCAGCCTTCGAGGAGGGCGCGACACACCCGGGCGAACGCCCGGTCGGCTGCCGGGATCACCCCGTCCATGTTCAGGAAGCCGTGGGTGAGCCCCGGCTCGTGCAGCCGACAGACCGAGACGCCGGCCCGCTCCAGCCGGTCGGCGTACTGCTGCCCCTCGTCCCGCAGTGGATCGAAGCCGGCGGTGACCACGATGGCCGGCGGCAGGCCGGCATGGCTCTCGGCCAGCAGCGGCGAGGCACGCCAGTCGAACAGGTCGGGGCAGCCGTAGTGGTCCCGGTACCACTCGAGATCGCTGGCCTCCAGCAGGTACCCGTGCCCCAGGCTGCGGTGGGACACGGTCAGCATCCGCAGGTCCACGGCGGGGTAGACGAGGAGCTGCCGGGCCGGCTGGCGGCCGCGCTCGCTGCCGCCGTCTTCCCGCAGGGCCAGGCAGGCCGCCGCCGCGAGGTTGCCGCCCGCGCTGTCCCCGCCGACCTCCACCGGCAGGCCCGGGGCCACACCCGGCAGGTCGCGGTCGAGCACCTGGCGGAGGACGGCGACGACGTCGTCGAAGCCCGCCGGAAACGGGTGCTCCGGCGCGAGGCGGTAGTCCACCGCGAGCACCGCGCGGCGGGCCTCCTCGGCGAAGCGTCGACAGACCCGGTCGTGGGTGTCGAGGTCGCCGCACACCCAGCCGCCGCCGTGCAGGTACACCAGCAGCGCCCGGGGCGGCCCCGGGGCCCGGTACAGGCGGCAGGGCCGCCCGGCCACCTCGCGCCGCTCCACCCGGACCGCCGGCCGGGGATCGCCCTGGATGGTCCGCACCGCCCGGCGCATGGCCGCCCGCGCCTCCTCCACCGAGCCCTTGCCCATGCCCTGGGGCAGGCGCCGCTCCAGGGCCACCAGCACGGCGAGGTCCTCGTCCATGCGCTGTCCGCGATCCCCCACCGGCGGCGCGCCGAACAACCGGCGACGCACCGGGCGCGGCAGTCCCAGGACCGTCAGGAGCAGGCGACGCTGGAGGGCGGGCGGCAACACGGGCCGACCTTGCCCCGCCCGGCCGGTTCGCGCCAGCCCGAACCGCTCCCGACGGCGCGACAACCTGGCGTGACAACCTGGCGCGACAACCCCGCATCACTGCGCGGTCGCGCGCCGACCGGGGCGCGGTCGACCTCCGCCCGCGTCAGCCCGCGTAGGGCGCCCGGAACGGCGTCGTCCCGGGCAGGAACTCCGCCGGATCGATGTCGAAGCGCTCCACCAGGCCGGCCAGCAGGCTGGCGGAGGTGAGCATCGTTCCCCCGGCCGTCGCCTCTCCGGAGTCGGGATCGACCGGGAGGCTGTTCAGGCCCCCGTCCGTCGCCCCGACCACCCGCCCCCGGGCGACGCCGGCGCCGATCACCATGCAGCTCGTCACCGGCCAGTGGTCCTTGCCCTGCTGGGCGTTGAGGTGGGGCAGGCGCCCCATCTCCGAGATCACCAGCAGGGTGGTCGAGTCGATGAGCGGCTGGCCATCCGGGGCGCTGGTCGAGACGAGGGTGTCGACGAGCTGGTGCAGCGTCGCGAAGGCCGACTCGTAGCAGGCGTCCTGCACGGCGTCGTTGTCGGAGTGGGTGTCCCAGCCGACGAGGCTCGGGACCTCGCCCTGGATGCTGGCACAGGCCGACAGCCCGCGCGCCAGGACCTGCACCGCGGCGTCGAGCAGGGTGTCGGCGTCGGCGTCCTCGGCGATGTCGAGCCCCTCCAGGCCCTCGTCCAGCGCGTCCCGGCGCTGCAGGGCGGCGAGGTACTCCTCCACCCGAGCATCGCCGGTCTGCTCGAGCCGTCGCTCCGCAGCCTGCAGGAGCCAGGTCCGCAGCCGCGCCTCCCGCTCCCCGTCGAAGGCCCCCGCCGGCAGCTCACCACGCGCCGCGGCGACCAGCAGGTGGTTGAGGGGCACCTGGTAGCGGCCCAGGGTCCCCGGATACCGGGGACCGGAGACCACCGACGCCGGCAGCGGCAGGTCGGCGCCCTGGTGGGCGGCGACGATGGTGGCCACGTCGGGGGCGTCGGGCGAGGGGGTGCCGGTCGACATCCACCGGGCGGCCAGGCTGTGGCTGATCGAGCGGACCGCGATGCCGTTGACCACCACGCAGCGGTGGCCGTGGGCCTCGAAGAAGCGCTGCACCGACGGGCGGCTGTCGGCGTGGGCGTAGGCCAGGTCGCCGGCCGATGCCGGCACCGCGTCGGGATCCCGGTCGATGTCCGACGACTCGAAGTGGGGGTCGAAGACCTGGGTGGTGTCCCAGCCGCCCTGGTTGAAGTAGACCAGCAACCGTCGGCGGCCGCTCCCCGCCCGGGCGACCCGCGGCAGCAGCGTCGCCAGCCCGGCCCCCACCGAGAGCTGCAGGACCCGACGTCGACTGACGGATCGTCTCACGGGGCCTCCTCGACGATGAGCCGCTCGACGAAGTCCCAGTCCGGGTCCAGGGGGAAGGCCGGCGCATCGCTCGGCAGGCTCGGCATCACCGCCTCGATCTGCAGGCCCTGCCACCCCCGGCCCTCCGCCATGGTGGCCCAGGCGGCCACCACCCCCCGGTCGGCGCTCAGGTGCCAGCCCAGCTCGTCGCCCACCGACGACGACGCGATGACCTCGGTGACGTCCGGATCCAGCTCCATGGCGTCGACCTCGGCGGCGGGGGCGACGACGACGGACCAGTCCTCGTCGGCGGTCCGGGCGGCGTCGGCGGTCCACCGCGTCACCTCCAGGCGACCCTCCCAGGCATCCGTCGCCGGCAGCAGGGGGAGGCCGCCTCCGAAGTCCAGGCCGCCGAGGATCTCCCCGTCCGCGTCGAGGTCGACCACCTCGACCAGCCAGGCATCGCTGTCCGACACGAGGTAGCGCTCGATCCGCCAGGCAGCGTCGGCCGGGTCGCCGTCGATCCGGCGCCGCAGCCGGAGGAGCGCCGGGTCGTCGGGATCGACCTCGGTCTCGGCGACCACCTCCAGGGCCGCGGCGCCACCGTCGTCGATCGGGCCGAAGTCGGGCAGCGGCGACTCCTCTCCCGGCGCGCCGCAGGCCAGCCAGTCCCGCAGGCGCGCGATGTCGTCTCCGGGCACCCCGCCCGCCGGCGGCATGTCCCCCCGGGCCAGCCGGGCATCGATCCGGTCGGCGTGGGCCCGCACCCCTGCCAGCGTGTCGAAGTCCACGCCTTCCGGGGCGCCCTTGCGGCGGTCCCCGGTCACCGCGGCACCGTGGCAGGCCGTGCACCAGGTCAGCATCAACGGCTGGCCGGTGTTGGCCCAGTCCTTCCAGTCCGCGTCGCAGTCAAGCCCGGCAGCTCCGCTGTCGCCGACGGCATCGCCGTCCGGCGGGCAGGAATCGGCCCCGCCCGTCGGCTCGCACCGACCCCCACAGGCCGCGAGCACCCACCAGAGCCCCATCGCCCCGATCATCAGTGCACCACCATGTCGGGGTGGCGGATCAGCGCCTCCAGCACCAGGCTCCAGGCCGAAGGCCAGTCGTCCCAGCCCCCCCCGTCGAGCCACAGGGCAAACAGCAGGTCGACCTCCTCGCCCTCGGGATCGTGCAGCCGGCCCAGCGCCCGCCCGGCCAGGTCGGCGAGGGCCTGGCGGACCTCGGCCTCCCCCGCCGTCTCGTCGACCGTCACGATCCGCCGCTCGTCGAGCGGCCGTTGCAGGTCGGCGTCGACGGCCGGCCCGGCCACCTGCCGCCCGGTCCACTCCAGCAGCACGTGGTTGGCGATGGTCAGCGACCCGTTTGCCTGCAGCACCGTCACGTCGTCGGTACCGCCGGCCAGGACCCGGTGTTGCGGCGACCAGGCCAGCGGGGTGAGCCCGTCGTCGAGCCCGTCCCCGGGCCGCCAGCCAGTGAGATCCTCCAGGGTCGAGGCGAGCTGCTCGGGCCGGAGCACCCGCATGGGAGCCCGCCGGTAGGCGTCGGTCCGCAGGATCGCCGCGAGGAGGGGACGCACCTTCATCCCGCCATCGACGAACTCGTCGACGAGGTCGGCGGCGGCCGCGTCGTCGGGCAGG